>JALOTV010000093.1 GCA_025457685.1 Opitutaceae bacterium | reverse complement strand
AAAGAGCAGGCGGAAAACGCGGCCAACCTCGCCCAGATCAAGCGCAGCGGCCTCGCCGAACGTCTCGCCTCCTCGCAGGACAACCTCGCCGAGCTCGACATGCAGCTGCGCGAGCTGGCCTCGCAGGTGGACAGCGGCGCGCAGGACAAGGAGGAGCAGCTCACCCTGCTCGGCAGCTCCGACGCGGTTTTCCAGGATCGCAACCGCGAGCTCACCGTGCTCGACGCCGAGCTCGGCAAGCACGAGCAGGAGCTTTCGCAGCTCAAATTCCAGATCCTGCAGTTCGAGAGCAACGTGGCCCGCCTGCGCACCGACACCACCGGCTACGAGGTGGACCAAAAAACCTCCGCCCAGCGCCACGACGCGCTCGCGACCGAGGTCGAGGGCGTGCGTGTGCAGCAATCCGAGGCCGCGGCCGCGCTCTCCGAGGTCGCCGCGCGCGTCGAGGAGGCGCAGGTCGCCAAGGTCCGCGCCCAGTCCGAATCGCAGGACCTGCAGAACCGCATCGGCGAGCTCACGCGGGATTTTCGCGAGGCACAGAAGAAGCTCCAGGAGATCGATCGCAACCTCGCGCAGCGCACCGCGCGCCTGAAGCTGCTCCAGCAGTTGGCGGAAAAATTCGAGGGCTTCGGCGAAGGCGCCAAGGCCATCCTCCAAGGGCGGTTCGCCGCCTTGCTGGGCGACCCCGCGGCCAATCCCGCCGCCAAGCCCCGGCCCATCACCGACGGCCTGCGCGCCCGCCCCGAGTGGGTGCGCGCGGTCGAGGCCTTGCTCGGTTCGGCCGGCGAGGCGGTGGTAGTGGCCGATCTCGATGTCGCCCAGCGCATCCTGGGCGAGCTGGAGACCCAGCAGATCGGCAGCGCGGCGCTCCAGATTCCCAATCCTCCGCGCCAGCTCGCCGAGTCGGCGGAGGCGCTGCCCGCCGGTCTTCGCCCCGCCACCGACGCGCTCGACGGTCATGACTCCGACCACCCCGCGGTGGCCCTGCTGCGCAGCTGCTACCTCGCCGACGACCTCGGCGCGTTCCTCGCGCACTGGCGCGCCAACCCTGGATTTCGTTTCCTCGCAGTCGCCACCGCCAAGGGCGAGCTCGTCGACGCGCGCGGCACGATTTTCGGCGGCTTCCGCAAGAAGGGCGGGGCCAGCCTCGTGCAGCGCGAGATCGACCTGCGCGACACCGCTAAGGCCCTGGCCGACGACCAGATCGCGCACGACGCCCAGCGCCAGGTGATCGACGCGCTCCAACTCCGCCTCACCGAGTCCGAGACCGGGCTGGAGGAGAAACGCGCGGAGGTGCTCGAGGCCTCGCAGACTCTGGCCTCCGTGCAGCAGGAGGAGCGCAACGCCCAGCGCGCGGTCGAGGAAGTCGCCCAGCGCGCCGAGCGCATGGACCGCGAGCTCCAGCAACTGGAGGCCGCCCGCCACGAGACGCAGAGCCGCTTCGAGCGGGCGCGCGAGCAGCTGGCGGCCGCCGAGCAGGCGGTCGAGGCCGGCCGCGTGCGTATCCACGAACTGGAGACGCAGATCACCACCCTGCGCACCGAGCGCGACGTGAAGCGCGACACCCTCGCGCAGGCCCGCCTCGAGCTGGCTGAGCGGCGGCAAAAGGTCGAGGTGCTCGACCGAGGCCTCGCCGACATGCAGCGCCGGCGCGCCCAGTTGGCCGAGATCCTCGTTCAGCGCCAGCGCGAGATCGAAACATGGTCCGACCAGACCGCCGCCCTCGACCAGGAGGCCGACGCGCAGCGCGCCCGCGCCGCCGAGATCGTGGAGACCCTGGCCGTCGCCACCGCGCAGGTGGAGCAGATCCGCACCGAGCTCTTCGAGGTCGAGCGCGCCATCAACGGGGTGGAGAACTCGCAGGACGGCATCCGTTCCGACGCGGAGAAGAGCGCCGCCGACCTCAGCCGTTGCGAGATCGAGCACGCCCAGACCCAGAGCCGCGTGCAGTTCATCGCCGAGGATGTGCAGCGCGAGTTCCAGCTTCCGGTCGGCAGCTACGACTGGCGCGGACTGCTCTATCGCGCGGACGAGGATCCGCCGGATTTGAAGGACCTCGATCTCGATGACGAGGAAGAGGGCGAGCAGCAGAGCGTTAGAACGACAGAGGACAGCGCGGCAGAGGCCTCTTCGGCCGAGGCGGGGACTCAGCCCTCGGATGCGGCGTCTTCGCCTGAGGCCGCCCCCGTGCGCCGTCGCAAAAAGAAAGGCCCCAAGCCCGATGCCACCGAGGAGGATCTCGCCAAGGTCGCCGAGTCGGCCGACTGGACCGCGATCAAGACCGAGATCGAGGCCCTGCGCACCCGGCTCGCCGGCATGGGCGCGGTCAACACCGGCGCGATCGAGGAATACGCCGAGCTGAAACAGCGCTACGATTTCCTCAAGGGCCAGAGCGACGACCTCGCCACCGCCAAGGCCGATCTGGTGAAGACCATCGATGACATCAATCGCACCTCGATGGAGCAGTTCCAGATCACCTTCGAGCAGATCAAAAAGAACTTCATCTACACCTTCCAGACCCTGTTTGGCGGCGGCGTGGCCAATCTGGAATTGATCGTGACCGACGACGTCCTCGAAAGCGGCATCGAGATCACCGCCCAGCCTCCGGGCACCAAGCTGAAGAGCATCACGCTGCTTTCCGGCGGGCAGAAGACCCTCACCGCGGTGGCCCTGCTCTTCGCGCTCTACATGGTGAAGCCGTCACCGTTTTGTTTGCTTGATGAGCTGGACGCGCCGCTGGACGAGTCGAACATCGGGCGCTTCACCGACCTCCTGAAGAAGTTCGTGCACGAATCCCAGTTCATCATCATCACGCACAACAAGCGCACCGTCTCGGCCGCGCAGGCCATCTACGGCGTGACCATGGAGGAGCGGGGCGTTTCCAAGACCGTGTCCATGCGCTTCAACCAGGTGCGCGGCGAGCCCGAGACCCAGCCGGAAAACATTGCCGAGTCCGTGCGCGGTGCCAAGGCCCGCAGTGCCGCCGCCAACACGGCCGCGATCGAGGCGTGACGCTGACACCGCTCGCGCTCGCGTAGTCGTTTCTCCCCCTGTCCTCATCTCCCGTTTCATGAAAATACCCCGCATCAAGCTCCAATGGGGCACCGCCAAGCAGCAGCCTGGAAACTGGTATCTGGGTCTGCTGGGTTTCTACGAGCGAAAGAGCGGCGGACGCACCCGCGGGCTGGCGATCAGCGTGCGCGGCCTGTTGCTTTGGGGCATGGTCGCGGCGGCTGGCGCCTACTGCGCGGTGGCGGGCTACGTGGTGTGGCGGCTCGATCAACGGCCCTACAATTTCGTGCGCTACTCGGACATGCTGCTCTATCCGATCCGCAAGCACGAGATCGAGCGGCTGCGCGGACAGGCGTCGATCGCGGAGGGGTTTGATCAGCTCAAGGCCGGCAACTGGCGCGGAGGCGTCATGCTCCTGCGCATCGGCTTGGAGAAAAACCCGCGCGACCTGAAGGCGCGTCTCGAGGTCGCGCGTTTTTTCATCGCGGCCAAGCTTCGCGACAAGGCGCAGGAAACCCTCTTTCAAGGTCTCGCCTATGGTTATCCGGGCCGCGCCTACCTCGATGCGGCCTTCGGCGTGGTCTCGGCCGGCGAAGACTATGAGTTGGTGGTCGAGCTCTGCGACCGCGCGCTCGCCCTGCATGGCGAAGGTTCCCATTCCGCCACGGATGGGCGCTGGTTGAAGGAGCAACGCATCCGCGCGCTCCTCGCGGCGCAGCGTGCCGACGAGGCGCTCGCTTACGCCGAGCAGCAGGTGGGCGAAATTCCGGATTCCGTGCTCAGCGAGCTGCGTCTGCTGGCGCTGCTCCAGGCGGAGCGAGTCGAGGACGCGTTGAAGTTTGTCGCGGAATGGCGAGGGCGCGCCGGCGACACCGCCCAGGTCATACGCCTGCAGGCGCGTGTGCAGCGCGAGGCGGGCAAACTGGAGGAGATGTCGGCCACGCTCGCGGACCTGCGCAGGCGCAATCCCGCTGACGCGCGTGCGCGGGTGTTTTCCTTCGTGCAGACCCTGATGGCAGGTCTGGAGGCCGATGGCCGCGCCCAGATCGATGACTACATTTTCCGCTTTGGTGGCACGCCCGAGAACTTCGTTCTCGCGGTCGAGCCGCTGGCCGAGATCAAGCGGCTGGCCGAGGTGGATATGCTGATCGCGGCCGCCACCGAGCGCGGCATCCGTGACCCCAGACTGGCGGCCGCGCGCCTGCAGGCCTTGGTCGGCGCGCGACGTTGGAGTGAGGCCACGATACAGCTTGATGCGTTGCGCTCCAAGCTCACGCCCGACGAGGTCGCTCGCGCCACCATGCTGGAGTTCATGCAAGTGCTCATCGGCGCCGCGTCCGATCCGGCCGAAGGCGCCCAGGCAAACCTGACCGATTATCTCGCGGTGCGCCAGTTTCCCATCTCGGCCTACCGTCAGTCCATCGACGTGCTGCGCTCGGCGGGGCGGACGAATACCGCGCGTGATGTGGTCCGGTTGGCCGAAGGGGTATTCCCCGCCAATCGTTATCTGGGCAAAGTGCGCGGCGAACTCGACGCCGAGATCGAGGCGGCACGCCTCGCGGCCGAGGCCGAGCGCGGAGTGCGCGTGGTGGTGAGCGCCTTCCTGAGTTCGAAGGCCTTTTATGCCGAGCTCGATCGGGTGCGCGCCGAGGAGGGGCGCGAGGCGGCGCTGGCGCTGATCCGCGAATTGCGCCAGACCGCGCCGGTGTGGATGACGAGCGAGACGGAGAAGCTTGATCGTGCGGAACTCGATTTGCACGCGGCGGGCGACGACCTCGTGATGCTGCAGGCGGCGGCGCGACGTTACGCCAATCCCGACCGGGTGCGCATTCAGGGCCTGATCGCGGTGGCCACCCAACTCTTCGAGGCGGGGCGCAAACGCGAGGCCGGCATGGTGCTGGACGAATTGCTGCGACGGGTGCCCGAGCAGCCTGCGGCGGTCTTGCTCAAGACGCGTTGGTTCCCGCCGCCGCCCCCGCCCGAGGAAAAAGCCGCGTCTGATGCCGCCGCCGCGCCCGCGCCGGCGGTGACGCCGCCGTGAACTCATTTCCGGCGTCGGCAAGCAGGCTGGAGTGTCTGCGTGGCGTCACTTGGGTGCTCCGGATGAAATCGGGTTGTGTCACGTGCCTGCTGTTTTTGGCGGGAGGGCTGTTCGGACCCGCGCTGCTGCGGGCGGACGAGCTGGCCGAGGCGCAGGCGCTTATCGCGGCGGACCGTCTGCCGGAGGCGCGCGAACCGTTGGAGCGGCTGGTGGCGAGCCGTCCTGATGATCTGGATGCCAGGCTCACGTTGGCCGGAGTGTATCACGGGCTGGGGCGGCGAGAGGAAGGCATGCGCCTGCTTGAGCCCGTGCTGGAAACGCACGCCGACGATGCGCGCGTGCTGGGAATCTATGCCGGCCAGTGTCTGCTGCAGGCGGGCGAGCTGGGGATGGGTTTTCGCGCCTTGGTGCTGGCGAGGCGCGGGCGGGAAATGATGGAGCGCGCGGTGGCGCTCGCGCCGAACGAGATTTCCTACCGCGAGGCGCTGGTGGATTTCTACCGGCAGGCGCCCGGGTTTGCAGGCGGCAGCATGGCCAAGGCGCGCGCGCACGCCGAGGCGATCACACGAATCGATCCGGTGCGCGGCGGCGCGTGGCTGGCGGCGCTTTTGATCGACGAAGGCCGCCACGAGGAGGCTCTGGCGGCGTGCGACGCGGCGCTGGCGGCGCGGCCCGACGACTACGTGGCGCTTTTCACTTTGGGGAAAACCGTATCCGAAAGCGGACTACGGCTGGCGGACGGCGAGGCGGCGCTGCGCCGCTGCCTGGAGATGCGTCCCTCGGCGAGCGAGCCGAGCCACGCCGGCGTGTGGCATCGGCTGGGCTTGATCGCGGAGCTGAGCGGTGACCTCGAGGCTGCGCGGGCGGCGCAGCGCCGCGCGCTGGAACTGGAACCGCATTTCACCCGGCCGGCGGAGGCGCTGCGCAGGCTGGAGCGGGCGGGGCTGCTCAGCGGGTCGGACTAGCGCCGCGACCAAAGAGGTCGGCGATGATGTCCTCGAGCGGGACCTCCGAGATGCTGATGTCGGCCACGGGGCCGGCGGCGAGGATGCGTCCGGTGGTGGCGACGATGTCGGAGGAGGGCACGTGGAGCACGATCTCGCCGTCCTCGGTGGTGACCGGGGCGAGTTCGCCCAGTTCGGCCATGCCGGGGAAGGGCAGCTGGTGCGGGCGGAACTTGAGGATCTTTTTGCGACCGCCGACCGATTCGAGCCGGTCGAGCGCGCCGTCGTAGATCTTTTGTCCCTTGTCGATGACGATGACCCGGTCGCAAAGCTCCTGGATGTCGGCCATGTAGTGGCTGGTGAGCAGGATGGTGGTCCGGTATTTGCGGTTATACTCGCGAAGGAAACCGCGCACCGCCTTCTGCGAGACCACGTCGAGGCCGATGGTGGGTTCGTCGAGGAAGAGGACCTTCGGGCGATGGAGCAGGGCGGCGATGAGCTCCATCTTCATGCGTTCGCCGAGCGAGAGCTCGCGCACCATGGTGCCGAGTTTGCCGGAGACGCCGAGCAGGGTGACGAGTTCGTCGAGCGTCTCCTGATACTGGGCGGCGGGCAGCCCGTAGATGTGGCGGAGCAGGAGAAAACTTTCCTGGGCGGGGAGGTCCCACCAGAGCTGGTTTTTTTGGCCGAGGACGAGGGCGAAGAGCCGGCGGTAGGCGTTTTCGCGGCGCGAGGGATCGTGCCCCGCCACGCGGGCCCGGCCGGAAGTCGGGTAGATGAGGCCGGCGAGCATCTTGAGCGTGGTGGTCTTGCCGGCGCCGTTGGGGCCGAGGAAGCCGACGAATTCGCCCTCCTTGATGGAAAAGGTGATGTCCTTGGCGGCGGCGAGCTCCTCGAATTCGCGATGGAAGAGTCCGCGCACGCCAGCCCAGAAGCCGGGCGGTTTTTTGTAGGTGCGGAAGACGCGGGTGAGGTTTTCGACTTCGATCATGGGACGGCGACGGAGGTTTTTTTGACCGCGAATGGACGCTAACGGACGCGAATGCGGAGAATATGGGCAGAGGTTATTTCCAGATGCCGGCTTTTTCCAGGGTGCGGATGGGCTCGGCGGGCCAGCCCTTGTTGGCGGCGGGGCTGGCGGGGCTGGGGTGGAGAATCTGGGTGATGCGCCAGGTGTCGGCAGGGGTGGAGACCTCCTCGAATTTTTTGGCGGCGTAGGCACCCACGCCGACGAGGTGCGAGGGGCGCAGGGTGTCGAGCACGGCGCGGAGGTGGGCGCGGCACGGCGCCTCTACGGCGTCGCGCTCGGCGGCGGAGAGTTTGTCGGGCGTGAGGTTGGCGCCGCTCTCGCTCATCCAGACGAGCGGGCAGTAGTTGAGCACGAAGTGGTCGGCGAAAAAGGCATCGGCGGTGCCGAAGCGGTCCGCGAAGAGTCCCCACAGGCGACGTCCGCTGACCTCGCTGCGCGTGCAGGCGAAGCCGGTGACCGGGCGCTTGGGGTGCTCGGGCGAAGGCCGCGAGACGGGTTCCTCGATGCGCAGCCAGTCGCGCACGGCGGCGATCTCGCCGAAGGGAACACCGGTCTGGGTCATGCCAAAAGGCCCCGGGTTCATGCCGAGAAACACCACGCGTTTGCGGCCCGCGCCGTAGCGCGAGAGGTAGGCGGAGTGCGGGGCCCAGGCGTGGCGGAGGGGATTGTAGGTGCAGGCGACGGGCGGACCAAAGGTCAGCCGATCGACGGCATCGCGCAGGGTGGCGGCGTGGGCGAGGAGGTCGGACATGGAAGCGAGGAGCGGGGACTGTTCGCGCGCGGCGGGCGGATGACAAGACGCCGGATGAGACGGAATCGCCTCCGTTGACTCCCTTCGGCCTCGGGGTGACGCTGGATTTCTCTGACTCGCCATCCATGAGCCACGCGCACGCCGCCACGCATCCCATTCTTTCCCGCCGGGCCAAGCTTGGCCTGAGTCTGGGCGCGCTCGGCGTGGTCTTCGGCGACATCGGCACGAGCCCGCTGTATGCGTTGCGCGAATCGCTGCACTACTTGCCGCCGGAAGAGCAGGTGCAGGGCGTGTTGGGCATCCTTTCGCTCATCTTCTGGTCGCTCATGGTGGTGGTGAGTTTGAAATACATCACGGTGGTGATGCGGGCGGATAATCAGGGCGAAGGCGGGATCTTTGCCCTGCTGGCGCTGGGCGGACTGGACCAGACCCCGGGTCTGCGGCGCGGCATCGGGCTGGGCGTGGTGGTGGCCCTGGTCGGCGCGGCGATGATCTGCGGGGAGGGCGTGATCACGCCGGCGATCTCGGTGCTAAGCGCGTGCGAAGGCCTGCGGCTGCTGGTGCCGGGGGCGGACGCGTATGTGCTGCCCCTGTGTCTGGTGATTTTGGTGGCGCTGTTTTGGTTTCAACGACGGGGCACGCAGGCGATAGGGCGGCTCTTCGGACCGGTGATGCTGGTGTGGTTCGCGGTGCTGGGCGGACTGGGGTTGTGGCACGTGTTGCAGACTCCGGAAGTGCTGCGCGCGCTGAATCCGGTGCACGGCTGGGTGGTGTTGCGCGATCATCCGGCCTCGGTGGTGGGCATCCTCGGCTCGGTGGTGCTGGCCATCACCGGCGTGGAGGCGCTCTACGCCGACATGGGGCACTTCGGCCGCCAGGCGATTCTGCGCGCGTGGTATGGCCTCGTGCTGCCCGGACTGACCCTGAACTACTTCGGCCAGGGGGCGTATGCGCTCAGTCACCCGGATGATCTGGCCAATCCCTTCCTGTCGCTCGCGCCCGCCGGCCCCCTGCGCGCGGGCCTGCTCGTGCTCTCGCTGCTGGCGGCGGTGATCGCCAGCCAGGCGCTGATCTCGGGGACCTTTTCGCTCATCCGGCAGGCGATCCAGCTCGGGTATTTTCCCCGTCTGCGCATCCTGCACACCAATCCGGACCAGCGCGGGCAGATCTATCTGCCGCTGGTCAACTTCGCGTTGGCGGCGGGCAGCATCCTGACGGTGCTGTTGTTCAAATCGTCCTCGGCGCTGGCGGCGGCCTACGGCATCGCGGTGACGGGCACGATGGCCGTGACTTCGTTTGCCCTGCTCTTCGTGGCGCGCCGCCGCTGGGGCTGGAGCCGGCTGGCGGCGGGCTGCATGTGCGCGGGCTTTGGCGCGATCGACCTGATTTTCTTCGCCGCCAACGTGCACAAATTCACCGACGGCGGCTGGCTGCCCATCTCGCTGGCGGCCGGCTTGCTCGCGATAATGCACACGTGGAAGAGCGGCCGAAACGAGATCCAGGAAAAAATCTATGGCGGGGCGGTGACCGAGCTGGAGTTGTCCTCGATCGCGAAGAGCAAAAACATCGTGCGCGTGTCGGGTTCGGCGGTGTTCATGGTCGCGACCCCGAAGGGCACGCCGCTCGCGCTCCTGCACCACCTCAAGGCCAACAAGTGCCTTCAGCAGACGGTGGTGCTCCTGACCATCCTGACCGAGGAGGTGCCGGCGGTGCCGGCGGACGAGCGCATGACGCTCGAGCACCTCGGCGAGGGCGTGTGGAGGGCGGTCGGACGCTACGGCTACATGGAGACGCCGGAGGTGGCGCGGCTGGTGGAGAACATCAAGCGGCAGGGCGTGCCGCTCAACCTCGCGGCGACGACCTTTTACTTCAACCGCGAGATGATCATCACGGGCGGAAGCGCCCGCATGTTCGAGTGGCAAAAGTCGCTCTACGCCTTTCTCAGCCGCAACGCGTCCCCGATCAAAGACTACTACCGCATCATGCCGACGCAGATCATCGAGATCGGTCTGCCGGTGCAGCTGTAACTACTTCGCGAAGGTGTCGCCGGCGGCGCGGGCGGCGGAGGCAAAAAGGGTTTTGCGGGTGGCGGCGTCGCGCGCGCGGTCGGTGCGCACCTCGACCACGTGCAGGCCGGGGCGGCCGACCAGCTCGGCGAGGCGGGCGACGAGCGCGGACGGGGCGTCCGCGCGGTAGTGCTTTACCTGATACGCGGCGCACAGGGCGGCGAGGTCCACGGTCTGCGGGGTGGCCCAGTATTCCTCGAAGGGCGGATTAAAGGCGGCCACGGGCAGGTGGCCGAAGATGCCGCC
>JALOTV010000092.1 GCA_025457685.1 Opitutaceae bacterium | reverse complement strand
GCGTGGCAGGGCAGCCGCGTGGTGCTGCACTTCGGCTCGGCCGATTCGGTGCTCGCGGTTTACGTGGACGGTCAGGCGGTCGGTTTGTCCAAGGACGCGCGTCTGCCGGCCGAGTTTGATATCACCGCGCTGGTGCGTCCCGGCGTCGATCACGAGCTCGTAGCCGTCGTGGTGCAGTATTCCGACGCCTCGTTCCTCGAGGATCAGGACATGTGGCGTCTGGGCGGTCTGCCGCGCGAAGTGTTTTTGCACGCCACGCCGCCGCTGCACATCGCGGACATCAAGACCACGGCGCAGGTCGATCTCGCGCGTCATGTTGCCATGCTCGAGGTGCTGGTGAAGGGGCGGTGAGCGCGGAGGCCGGGCACGACAATGGGCAGGAGTTCCGCTTCGCGCAGGCTCTGGACCGCGGCGTGGCGCGTGTGCGCATCACCGTGCCCAAGGCCAAGCTTCAGCTCTGGTCGCACGAGAGCCCGGTGCTCTACACCGCGCTGGTCTCGCTCACGCCCTCCAAGGACTCGGGCTCGGCGGCCTCGCACGCCGCGGTGCGGGTGGGCTTTCGCAAGATCGAGGTGCGCGACCGCGATCTGCTGATCAACGGCAAGCGCGTGCTCATCAAGGGTGTCAACCGTCACGATCATGATCCCGACACCGCCAAGGTCGTCTCGCCGGAGATGATGCGCCGCGATCTCGTGCTGATGAAGCGTTTCAACTTCAACGCCGTCCGCTGCTCCCACTACCCGAACGATCCGCGCTTCCTTGATCTCTGCGACGAACTCGGCCTCTACGTGATCGACGAGACGAACGCGGAATCGCACGACTTTCACAACTCGCTCTGCGACGACCCGCGCTACGCCACGCCCTGGCTCGACCGGGCGATGCGCATGGTGGTGCGCGACATCAATCACCCGAGCATCATCGCCTGGTCGCTGGGCAACGAGTCCGGCTACGGCCCGGCGCATGACGCCGCCGCCGGTTGGATCCGCCACTACGACCCCTCGCGGCCGGTTCACTACGAAGGCGCGGTCTCGCGCTGGCAGACCGGGGCGTCGTTCCTGCACGGCTCGGCCGCCACCGATCTGATTTGCCCGATGTATTCGAGCATCGAGGAGCTGGAGCGTTATCTCGATTTCGCGGACAAGCATTGCCCGCCCTCGACGCCTTCCTACGCGGCGCTGCTGGAGCGCGCCGGCAAGGCGGCCGCCGCCCACCGCGCGCGCCCCGACACGCTGCCCCTGCCCACGCCCCTGCACCCGCTGGCGCGGCCCGTCATCCTATGCGAATACTCGCACGCGATGGGCAACTCCAACGGGTCGCTGTGCGATTACTACCACCTCTTCAAGACCCGCGCCGGCATCCAAGGCGGGTTCATCTGGGAGTGGCTCGACCACGGTCTGCGGGTGAAGACCGCCGACGGTCGCGAACACTTCGCCTACGGCGGCGATTTCGGCGACACGCCCAATGACGCGAATTTCGTGTGCGACGGCATGGTATCCGCCGAACGGATACCGCACCCCGCCTGCCACGAGCACCACCGCCTGGCGCAACCCGTCGCGATCACCCTGGTGTCTGCGCGCGCCGGCACGGTCCGGATCCGCGTGCGCAACGAGCATGACTTCACCGCGCTGGACCGCGCCGGCCTGCGCGCGCGCTGGACTCTCCTCGGCGACGGCCAGGACTTGGGCTCGGGCGCGTTGCCGGCCTCCGCCTTCAAGGGCCTCGCCCCCGGCGCGCATCGCGACGTCACCTTCGCGCTAGGCTCGTTGCCCGAAGGCCCGACGGAATTTCACCTCAACGTGCGCTTCGAGCTCGCGAAGGACACCGCCTGGGCCGAGGCGGGGCACGTGGTGGCCGCCGCTCAGCTCCCGCTTGCCGCTCCGGTGGCGAAGCGCGCCAAGTCCAAGGCCGCCGGACTGCCGGCCGGTCTGGCTCCGGTGACCGCGGCCGAGACGCTGGGCGGCGTGACGCTCGCCGCGCCGTCGGCGAGCGTGGACGCGCATTTCGACCGCGCCACCGGCATGCTGGTCTCGCTGCGACGCGACGGGCGCGAGCACCTCGTGCGCGGCCCCCTACTGCAACTTTGGCGCGGGGCGACGGACAACGACGGCATCAAGCTCTGGTCGGGCCAGGACGGCAAGCCGCTCGGCCGTTGGCAAAAGCTCGGCCTGGATCGGGGCCTTGAGCACCGCGCGGAGCGTTTCGACGTCGGCGCGGCGGCGAAGGATGGCTCCGTGACGCTCACGCTCACGCACGCCGCGACCACGCCCGTGCGGAACAACTGGAGCGACGTGTCGCACGTGCATCGTTACACGCTGCATCCGGACGGCCGCCTGGTGGTCGCGAACGAGGTCGTGTTGGCCAAGGACTACGCCGATCTTCCCCGCGTGGGCGTGCGCCTCGATCTCCCCGCCGGCTTCCGCCGTCTGGCGTATTTCGGCCGCGGGCCGTTCGAGAACTATAGCGATCGCAAGACCGCGGCAGATCTCGGGCTCTACGAGGGCAGCGTGGCGGCGGAATACGTCGATTACGTGATGCCCCAGGAACACGGACACCACACCGACACGCGCTGGATCGAACTCGCCACCGAGGGGCGCGAACCGGCGCTGCTCGCGGTCGAGGCGGACGGCGTGCTGGAGTTCAATGCGAGCCATTTCACCGCCGAGGATCTTTTCGCGGCGAGGCACACGACCGATCTCAAGGCCCGGGTCGAGACTATCCTCTATCTGGACAAGGCGCATCGCGGGCTGGGCACCGCGAGCTGCGGCCCGGACGCGCTGGAGCGGTATCGCATCGCGGCCGGCCGTCACGCGTGGACCTTCACGCTCCACGTGTAGGCGGCGCGGACGGGCGGCGTCGGCTCAGGCGACGCGCGCGGTGACGAACCACTCGCGCGTCTCGCCCGGGGCGAGCCAGTGGAGCGGAGACTTGTCGCCGTCTAGCTCGGCGAGGCCGTCCACGCGCGCGTTGGTCGGCTCGACCGCCCACTGCTGGTGGCCGCGGGCCTCGCCCCGGTTGATGTAGATGCCCGCGTAAGGGTGCACCTCGACCGGCCAGCGCAGCACGAGCGCCGGTCCGCGCCGGTCGCGCAGGGTGGCGCGGCCCGCCGCGAGCGGACCGACGAAGCCCTTGTAGGCGAAGCGTCCCGAGGCGGCGATCTCGGCGCGCGAGAGGTCGCAGCCCGGCCGGTTGCGAGGCCAGGGCCAGGGGCGCCCGCGCCGGTCGAGGATTTTGCGCACGGACGGGGCGAACTCCATCAGGTCGCCCTCGCGAAAGGCGAAGAGGGCGTGCCACGCCCAGAGAAACGGGGTGGGGCGGCGGGCGCGGTTGGTCAGGGAGTAGGCAAAGCGCGCAGTGGCGCCGGAGAGGGTGATGCGGCGGGTGAAATCCAGCGGCAGCGAGCGTAGCGACCACGTGGATACAAGCTCGCCACGCGCGGCGGCCTCGGGGTCCACCGGCGCGGGGGTTTGCCAGGTCTCGCCGTGGTCGGGCAGTTCGCGCCCAGCTACGCGGCAGCGGCCGATGGTCGGCAGGCATTCGTCGATGCCGGCGAGCGGACTGCTCATGAAGTCGCCCGGGCGGCGCGGCGGGTGCAGGCGGCGGGCGGAGGCGGGCGCCCAGCCGTCGAGCCATTCGCGGCCGGAGGCGAGATCGCGCAGCGAGACGACGCGCGCGCCGTAGTCCGGGGCGAGCGCGAGGCTCACCCGCGAGCTGGTGAGAAAGTGGATCTCGTGGCCGGCGATACGGCGGACGGTGTGGCGGGCGGGCATCGGAGGTTTTTAAACGCTGAGACGCGAAGAACGGAGGTAAGGACGCGAAGCAGATCAGTGGATGGCAGTGCGGCGGCTCTGCTTGGCGATCTTGGCCGGGGCCTTGGCGTCTGCGCGTGGAAAGGGTTCTCAGCCGCGTTCTAGGAAGGAGCGCACGAGGGCGTAGAGCTCGGGGCTCTCGAGCA
Source organism: Opitutaceae bacterium (assembly GCA_025457685.1). Classification (GTDB taxonomy): domain Bacteria; phylum Verrucomicrobiota; class Verrucomicrobiia; order Opitutales; family Opitutaceae; genus IMCC26134_A. The sequence goes on along the minus strand of JALOTV010000092.1, from coordinate 6,497 downwards.
GGAAGGAGTCGTGGCCGAGGTCGGTGGCGAGCTCGGCGTAGGACGCGTTTTTGCCGGCGCGCTGGAGGGCGAGCACGATCTCGCGATTCTGCTCGGGTGGAAAAAGCCAGTCGCTGGTGAAGCCCACCACCACGGTGTCGGCCTTCACCGGGGCGAAAGCTTTTTCGAGCGTGCCACCGTAGGCGGCGGCAAGATCGAAGCGGTCGATGGCGCGGGTGATGTAGAGGTAGGTGTTGGCGTCGAAACGGTTGATGAAACTCTGGCCTTGGTAGCGCAGGTAGCTCTGGACCTCGAATTCCACGTCGAAGGCGGCCGCCGGGGCCGCGAGGGTATCCGCACCGACACGGGCGGCGGCGGGGGCACGGACCTCGCGGCGGCCGAATTTCCGGTCCATCGAGGCATCCGAAAGGTAGGTGATGTGGGCCATCATGCGGGCGATGGCGAGGCCCACGCGCGGTCCGCCGCCGGGCGGGTAGTCGCCCTGGTTCCAGCCCGGATCTTGCAGGATCGCCTGGCGGCCCACTTCGTTGAACGCGATGGCTTGGGCGCCCTCCCTGGCGGTGGTGGCCATGGCGAGGATCTTGTCGCAGAAATCCGGATACTCGATTGCCCACTGGAGGGCCTGCATTCCGCCCATGGAGCCGCCGAGGGCGCAGCGCAGGCGACGCACCCCGAGGTGGTCGAGCAGGCGTTTTTGCGAGCGCACCATGTCGCGGATGGTGACGGCGGGGAAGGTGATGCCGTAGGGCCGTCCGGTGGCGGGATCGGGCGAGAGCGGACCGGTGGAGCCCTGGCAGCCGCCGAGCACGTTGGCGCAGACGACGAAGAGGTGGTTGGTGTCCACGGCCTTGCCTGGCCCGATGAGGTTGTTCCACCAGCCGGGTTTGCGATCGGATAGGCTGTGGATGCCGGCGCAGTGGTGGTCGCCGGAGAGGGCGTGGCAGATCAGCACCGCGTTGTCGCCGGCCGGGGAGAGCCGGCCGTAGGTCTCGTAACGCAGGGTGAAGTGGGGCAGGGTATGGCCGTCGTCGCAGGTGAACGGTTCGTTCGAGGTGAAGTTGTGCGGCTCGACGAGCCCCACCTCGCCGGGTTCGGCGGTGGCGTGGGCGGGAAGATCGTCGTCGAAGGAGGCGTCGTTCATGCGGCGGGCGAAAAGGCTAGGGGCGCAAAAAGGCGCAGAAGGCGCAAAAAGGTAAGGCGGAAAACAGCGCCCGCCACTCTTCGATGGCGAAGCCTAGTTTTGGATATGTTTTAAAGCTCATTAATTTAATGTTTTATGCGGAAATGTAACCAATTTGGTTACAAAAGGATTGGGGGGCAGAGGCGCGAAAAAAGCCCCCGTCGCGGCGGGGCGACGGAGGCTTGGGGGACGGAGGGGGGAGGCTTCGACTGCGCTAGGGGTAGCGTTGGGCGCGACGCGAAGCGGGGGATCTGCGATGGCGGTCGAGGGAGGGCGGATCAGGCGAAGCGGGGGGCCAGGGCGGCGTGGAGCTCGCGGACGAGGGCCTCGGTGGTGGGCCAGTCGATGCAGCCGTCGGTGATGCTCACGCCGTATTTCAGGGCGGGCAGCGGCTGGGGGAAGGGCTGGTTGCCGGCGTGGAGGTTGCTTTCGACCATGGCGCCCATGATGGACTTGTTGCCGGCCTGGATCTGCGCGATGAGCTCGCGGATGACGGCGGGCTGGTTCTCGGGTTTTTTGGACGAGTTGTCGTGAGAGGCATCCACAAGAATGGACGCGGGCAGGCCGGCCTTGGTGAGCTGTTGTTCGGTCTCGGCGATGTGCGCGGGAGAGTAGTTGGGCCCCTTGGCGCCCCCACGGAGGACGACGTGGCAATCGGGGTTGCCGCGGGTCCGGACGGCGGCGGCGCAGGCATCGAGGCCGATGCCCAGGAAAGTCTGGGGTTGGGAGGCGGCCTTGATGGCGTTGATCGCGACGGTGAGGCCGCCATCGGTGCCGTTTTTGAACCCGATGGGCATGGAGAGGCCGGAGGCAAGCTGGCGGTGTGTCTGGGATTCGGTGGTGCGGGCCCCGATGGCGCCCCAGCAGACGAGGTCGGCGATATATTGGGGGGTGATGGGGTCGAGGAACTCGGTGGCGGTGGGCAGTCCGAGGTCGAGCACTTCGCGGAGAAACGCACGCCCGAGGCGGAGGCCGGCGGCGATGTCGGCCGAACCATCGAGGTGCGGGTCCATAATTAACCCCTTCCAGCCGACAGTGGTGCGGGGTTTTTCGAAGTAAACGCGCATGACGATCATGACGCGGTCGGAGACCTCGCGCGAGAGCGCGGCGAGTTTGCGGGCGTAGTCGCGGCCGGCCTCGACATCGTGGATGGAGCAGGGGCCGACGATGAGGAGGAACTTACGGTCGTCGGTGAAGATGAGGCGCTGGATCTCGCGACGGGAAGCGGTGATGAAATCGGCCTGGGCCTCGGTCTTGGGCAACTCGGCAAGGAGTTGGGCGGGCGTCGGGAGCGGGCGTGTCTCGACGACGTGGAGGTCGGAGGTCTTTTGCATGGCGTAAACGGTCAGCATCGGCGGAGAGGACGGCGGAGGGCAAGCCGTGCTTTGGGCGTATCGCCGGGCACAAAAAAGCGCCTCCCGAAGTGGTGAAGCGCGAGATCCGTAAAAAAAGTTGCCCGGTCACCTACCCCTAAGTGACCGGGCATTTGCTTTCTTAGTTACCCCAAAACTCCTGTTGTTCACAGGAGAAGTGAAAAGTGAATGGACGGAGTAGTAAGGCTGGGGCAGTGTGCGTCAAACGAAAATCTCTCATTTTCTTTCATAAATTTCATAAAATGCTGCCGGAAAATGGTATAAATTTCTCGAAAAATCACCCTTCCGGGGTGGCGAGCCAAAGGCCAAGCGCGTGGCTGAAGCTCAGCGGAGTGGATGCGGAGGGGTTTATCCAAGGCCAGTGCACCCAAGATGTGCGGCGTCTGGTGGCGGGGCGGACGTGTTGGGCGCTTTGGCTGACGATCAAGGGGCGGGTGCTCGGGGAGACGCTGGTGTGGCGCGAAGGGGCGGGGGAGGCGACGGTGTGGTGGCTGTGGAGCGCGCATACGCCAGGTGAAGCGCTGCGCCAGCGGCTGGAGGAGTTTATCATCGCCGACGATGTGGTGGTGGAGGATTTGAGCGCGGCGGGCGGGTGGGAACAAGTGACCCTGGCCGGCGCGGCGGCGCAGAGCTGGTTGCGAGGTCGATTAGGGGGGATCGAGCCGCCAGCCGAGGGCGAATGGCGTGCGTTGGACGATGGTTACCTTTTCGCCGGCCGGCGCGGGCAGGCCTGCATTTGGGAGTGGCTCAGGCCGGAGCGGGGACCCTTGGAGCCGGAGTTGGCGGCGCTGGGCGAGCTGCGTGCGGAGGATCTGGTGCGGGCGCGGCTCGCCGCCGGGGTGCCGGCGATTCCCGGCGAGTTCGGCGCGGCGGATTTGCCCCAGGAGGCGGGGTTGGAGGAAGTGGCGCTTTCCTTCACCAAGGGGTGTTACCTCGGGCAGGAGGTGATGGCGCGTCTGCACGCGATGGGGCGGGTGCGGCGACGTCTGGTCCGGGTGGCGGGCGCGGGCGCGGCGCCTTCCGCCGGCGCCGGCCTGCACGATGCCGCCGAGGGTAAACGCGTGGGCGAACTGCGGGCGGCGGTGGACGACGTCCGTGGCGGCTGGCTCGGCCTGGCGATGGTGAATCTGCTGGGGTGGGACGCGACGCGGGCGCTGAAGTTGGGAGCGGAGACGGACGTGGGCGCGGGCTGGTCGGTCACAGTGCTGGATCAGCCGGGCGCGGAGGGTGCGCGATGAGCGAGCGGGAGCAGTTGATCGTGTTGTGCGAAAAGTTGGGGGCGGAGCCGCAGCAAGCGGCGACGATGGCCGACCAACTGTTGAAACGGTGCACGCAATTGGAGACGGAGCGGGGATGGCCGCGGCTCCGCGCGATGGAGCATCTGCTGGGGCTGCTGGTGAAGGGGCGGGCGGGCGAGACGGTGCCCGGTTTCGAGGGTGGGCGGCCGCCGGAATAAAGGCATCGGCTCGGGCCGCCAAAAGCGCTCGCCAGCGGCGAGGCGAGCACGTGTTGTAACGGCCTTTTCCCTCTTCAACTCGTCATGAGCAACGCCACCCCATCCGCCCAGTTTCAGAAAGTATTCGGTCGCGCGCCGGAGATCGTCACCCGCGCGCCGGGCCGCATCGAATTTATCGGCAACCACACGGACTACAACGGCGGCACGGTGCTCGGCGCCTCGATCGATCGTGGCGTCACGGTGGCGCTGGCGAAGCGCACGGACGGCAAGCGCAACTTCTACAGCACCTACAACGGCAAGACCGTGACGCTCGAAGCGGGCGCGCCGGTGAAGCAGTCCGGCGAGGCCTCCTGGACCAATTATCCGCTCGGCGTGCTGGCGGCGCTGCCGCACTTCGGGCAGTCGGTGATCGAGGGTTTTGATTATTACGCGGATTCCGATCTGCCGGCGGGCGCGGGGTTGTCGTCGAGCGCGGCGATCGAGCTGGCCTCGGCCCTCGCCTTTCTCGGCGCGACGGGCCAGCACCCGGACCGCGAGACGGTGGTGAAGATCGGCAAGCACGCGGAAAACCATTTCGTCGGCGTGCCCTGCGGCATCCTCGACCAGGGCGTGTCGGGATTCGGCAAGGCGGGCCACCTCGTCTTCATCGATTGCGCGGGGCCGCGCTTCGACACCGTGCCGATGCCGGCGGGGGCAAGCTTCTGGATCTTTAATACCCACACCAAACACGCGCTGGTGGACGGTCTCTACTCGGCCCGCCATCGCGAGTGCATGGCGGCGGCGCAGGCGCTGGGCGTAAAGTGGCTGGTCGATGTATCCGTCGATCAACTACGCGCGGCCGAGGCGAAGATCGAGCCGACGGCCTTCAAGCGCGCGCGCCACGTGGTGGAAGAGATCGCGCGGGTGGACGCCACGGTGAAGGCGCTGGGCGCGGGCAAGATCGCGGAGGTGGGCGCGCTGCTCACCGCGTCGCACCGCAGCTCGCAGCACCTGTTTGAAAACAGCACCGAGGAACTGGATTTCCTGGTGGACGCGCTGGTGGCCTCGACGGGAGTTTACGGCGCCCGTCTGACCGGCGGCGGCTTCGGCGGCGCGGTCATGGCTCTGGCAGGACCGAGCTTTGGCGCGGCGCAGGCCGAGGCGGTGGCGGCGGCCTATGCGGCGAAATTTGGCGCGCGCCCAGACATCCTGCCCATGGGCACGGGTGACGGCGCGAAGGTGTTGTGACGCAGTGAAGGCGCGTCGGCCGTGTGGGCGGCCGACGCTTTGTCTCGGGCGGACAATGGACGCTCAGGGTTTGCGGAAGAGGTAGTGGCTGACCAGCCACTCCTCGCCGTCGCGGTAGCCCCAGAGTTCGGCGCAGGCCATGTAGAAGACGCGCCAGTAGGCCCACCACTTGGTGGCTTGATCGGCGCCATAGGTATCGCGGAAGAGGGGCAGGATCTCCTCGCGATGGGCATCCATGTTTTTGAGCCAATGCTCGGCGGTCTGCTGGTAGTGGCGACCGTTGACCTTCCAGTCTTGGACGAGGCGCAGGTCGGCTTGGAAACGCGGCAGCAAGTCGTGAGCGGGCATCTGGCCGCCGGTGAAGAAATAGCGGCTCATCCAGTCCGACGCGTCGCGGGCCACGAAGTGGTAGCTGAGGCGGTGGTGGGTGAAAATGTGGGTGAACAGAAGGCCGCCGGGCTTGAGCCAGCGGGCGATGTTTTTGAAGAGCAGCTCGTAGTTTTTCAGGTGCTCGAACATCTCGACGGAGACGACGCGGTCGAACTGTCCGGGCGTGATGTCGAAGACGTTGATGTCGCAGGTGATGATGCGGAGGTTTTTCAGGCCGCGTTTACGCGCCTCGGTGTCGATGTGCTCCTTCTGGGTCTTGGAGTTGGAGATGGCGGTGATCTGCGCGTTCGGGAAGCGCTCGGCGTTGTAGAGGCACAGGGAGCCCCAGCCGCAGCCGAGCTCGAGGATGTGTTGTCCGTCGGCGAGCTGGGCGCGCTCGGCGTAGAGTGCCAGCATGTGCTCCTCGGCTTGGTCGAGAGTTTCTTTGCCGGTGGGGTAGTAGCAGCCGGAGTATTTGAGGCGTTTGCCGAGGCAGTATTGGTAGAACGGGGTCGGGACCTCGTAGTGCTGCTCGTTGGCGGCCGCAGTCTGTTCGGCGAGCGGGCGCTTGCGCAGATCGTCGGCGTAGGCCTCGGGGTCGTAGCGATCGGACTCATCGCGGATGCGTTGGGCGAGCAAGCGACGGATGCCGATGCGGATGAGCCAATCGGGAAGCAGGTTCTTTTCGAGGAGGGCGTCGATCATGAGCGGGTAGGCCGCAGCCTATACCTGTCCGCCCAAAGTGCGCAAAGACTGGGAAATGAATTTTTTCCTAGTCGTTGGGCGGTGCGATCCAGCGCTCGTTGGGGCGGGGCACAAGGGCGCCGACCTCGGTGCGCCAGGCGCGGAGGAGCTCATGGAGGTGGCGGGTGGTCTCGGGATGGCGGTCGGC
>JALOTV010000091.1 GCA_025457685.1 Opitutaceae bacterium | reverse complement strand
CCGGCCCGGCGAGCGACGCGCCGACGAGCTCGGCGTGCGGGGCGAGGCGCGCCGCCATGCGTCGCAGCAAACGGGCGGAGTTGCCCTCGGGACCGGCGAGGGAGGCGTTGAGCAAAAGCAGGCGCGGGCGGTGGCCGGCCGTCGCGGGCGACAAAGGGGTGACCGCGGCCGGCTGCGCGGGGGGGCGAGGCGACGTGGCCGGCGCGTGTCCAGGTTTCCAGCGAGCGCGGGTGAACTGGAGCGCCAGTCCCACCCCGAGCAGGGCGCCGCCCGCGATGAGCAGGCCGCGATCGGCGCGGATAGAGCCCAGCCCCAGCAGGATGGGGCCGAGAAAAAGGCCCACGATATGCGCGACCACACCCAGGCGCCGGAGGATCTCGCCGGCCGAGTTGGGCGAGGTGTCGCGTTGAAAAGGCTGGTTGAGAAAATCCATGCCGGGCCGGCGAGCGCGGGGATCAGATCTGCTCGGAGGGCTCGGCTGCGGGCTCGGGTTTCTTGGGGAAAAGCAGCGAGGCCACGACCGACACGCCCAGTGCGCCGCCGATGATGCTGAGCGACCAGACGACCGGGAACTTGTTGTTCTCAAACAGCGAGCTCAGCCAGACCATCTTCAGGCCCACGAAGGTGAGGATGAAGCCGAGGCCGAACTTCAGGAAGTGGAACTTGTGCATCACCCCGATGAGCAGGAAGAACAGGGCGCGCAGGCCGAGGATGGCGAAGATGTTCGAGGTGAACACGATCATCGGCTCCTTGGTGATGGCGAAGATCGCCGGCACCGAATCCACCGCGAAGACGATGTCGGTGACCTCGATGAAGACCAGGCACACCAGCAACGGGGTGCCGTAGAGCACGCCCTCCTTGCGCACGAAGAACTTCTGGCCTTCGAGGCTGGGCGTGATGGGCAGGAACTTGCGCAGCAGGCGCACGAAGGGGTTTTTCTCGGGCTCGATCGGCTTGTCGTCGGCGAAGAAGATCTTGATGCCGGTGAAGATCAGGAAGGCACCGAAAACGTAGATGACCCAGTGGTAGCGCATGAGCGCCGCGCCGGCCGAGATGAAGATGACGCGACAGATGAGCGCGCCGAGGATGCCGAAAAACAGCACCCGGTGCTGGTAGGCGCGCGGGATGCCGAAGTAGCCGAAGACCACGACGAACACGAAGATGTTGTCCACCGAGAGCGACTTCTCGACCACGAAGCCGGTGAGAAATTCCAGCGCGCTCTGGTTGGCCAGACGCGAGGCCTCGGCCGCCACCGCCGCCGATTCGGTGATGCCCTGCGCCGCCAGCGCCTCAAGCAGCGGCGGATACTGGGGCAGCTTCCACTGGGTGTATTGCCAAAAACCGAAGCAGAAAACCAGGGCGAGCGAGATCCAGACCACGCTCCAAGTCGCGGCCTCCTTGATCGAGACCTCGTGGGCCTCGCGGTGAAAGACGCCCAGATCGAGGGCGAGCATGCCGAGCACGAAAAGCGTGAACAGGCCGTAGAACCACCAGTAGTCGGCGAGAGGAAAGAGGAACAGGTCTTGCATAAGCGATGCGAGTTGAGCGTGGAAACGGACAGCCAAGCAACCTGCCCCCCACAGACAAGCGCTCGGAATGAATAGTGGAAAATGATGCGCCAAATTCCACTCGCCGAGCGGGCCGCGCACCCTGTCTGCTAGACCCATGGCGTCATCCTCCGTCTCCTCCGCCCCGCTTCTCACCCTTGTCGTCCTCGCCGCGGGCATGGGCTCGCGTTACGGCGGGCTGAAGCAGATCGATCCGATGGGGCCGGCGGGGGAGACCGTGCTCGATTATACCGTGTTTGACGCGGTGCGGGCGGGCTTTGGCCGCGTGGTCTTCGTGATCCGGCGCGATTTCGAGGCCGAGTTTCGCGCCGCCGTGGGCGCGCGTTTCGCCGGGCGCGGGGTCGTGGTGGACTATGTTTTCCAAGCGCTCGACGCTCTGCCTGTCGGCCACGCGTTGCCCGCCGGGCGGGTAAAGCCCTGGGGCACGGGCCACGCGGTGTGGTGCGCGCGCGAGGCGCTGACCGGCCCCTTCGCGGTGGTCAACGCGGACGACTTTTACGGCGCGGAGGCCTTCGCGCGGCTGGCGGGCTTTTTACGCGCTGCCGATGCGGCGCGAAGCTCCGGAGCGGCGGCCACGCCGGAGTTTGCCATGGTGGGCTTCCGCCTCGCCAACACCCTGTCCGAACACGGCGCGGTCTCGCGCGGGGTCTGCACGGCCGGGACCGACGGCGTGCTCGCGGGTATCGAGGAGCACACCGGCATCCTTGCCGCCGAGGTGGGCGAGGGCGCGGGGTTTAAGTATAAACCGGAGACCATCGTCTCGATGAATTGCTGGGGTTTTACGGCCGACTTTTTGCCGCGTCTGGATGCGCGGTGGCGCGTCTTTCTAGCCGCGCACGGCGCGAGCGAAAAGACGGAGTTCTACCTGCCTTTTGCGGTGAACGAGCTGCTCGCCGCCGGCGAGGCGCGGGTGCGCGTGCTGCCCACGGGTGATTCGTGGTTCGGGGTGACCTACCGCGAGGACAAGCCCCGCGTGCAGGCCGCCATCGCCGCCCTCGTGGCGGGCGGTGTCTATCCGTCGCCGCTGGCCTGACGGGGGTTGGTCGGCCGCGTGCCGGATGAACCAACCAAGAGGCCGGTTCGTCCGCGCGGTGCGATGTGGCGATATGGCGGCGCGGCTGGCGCGGTTTCGCCGACCCTGCGCGCTTGCGCCCGCCGGCGGCGTGGCTCGAATAACCGGCCACGCATGGCCGCCTCCGCCGACAAGCCGTTTATCTTTATCTGCGGGGCCGACGATTTCCTCGTCGGCCGCCTGGGGCGCGCGCGCTACGACGAACTCGCGGCCGAGATCACCGACGAATTTTCGCGCGAGACGATCGCGGGCTTCGCCAACAACGTGGACGAGGTCGAGGCGGCGATCGCGCGTTTCCGTGACAGTGTGCAGACCGTGTCGATGTTCGGCGGACGCCGGTTGGTGTGGTTTAAGGACGTCAATTTTCTCGCCGATTCTCGCACCGGCAACACCGAGTCGGCCAAGGCCGCGGTCGAGCACCTGCAGGAAATCCTCGCGTCGGTGAATCCCGCCGATGTGGCCGTGCTCATCACCGCCGCGCCGGTGGACCGGCGGAAGAGTTTCTACAAGTGGTGCGAGAAGACGGCCGATTTCGCCTTCGTCGGCGCGGCCAGCGCCGAGGACGCGGCCGAAGCGCTCGCCCTCACCGCGCTCGCCGAGGCCAAGGTGCTCGGAGTCGAGATCGAGCGCGACGCGCTCTCTCTCCTGCTCGCGCGCAGCGGGGCCAACACACGTTTCCTAGTCAGCGAGGTCAACAAGCTCGCGGCCCACGCCGACTCGGGAAAGAAAATCACCGAGGCCGACGTGGAGGAGCTGACGCCGAACCTCGCCGAGGGGGATTTTTTCGAGGCGACGGAGCTGTTTTTTCGCGGCGACCTGCGCGGCACGCTGGCGGCGTTTGACCGGCATTTTTTCGCGGGTGAAAGCGCGCGCCCCTTGCTCGCCTCGATGCAGAATCGCAACCGTCTGCTCATCCAACTGCGCGCGCTTGCTCCGCAGGGCGGGCGGGCGCCGGACAAGTTCGCCATCGAGCGAGCGGCCTCCGCCTTCGGCAAACACTTCGTCGGCGCGGGCGAGAAAAACGCCGCCAATCTTTTCAGCCAAAACGCGTGGTATGTGGGCAAGCTCGCCGCCGGGGCCAAGGCCTGGCCGCTCAAGCACCACATCGACATCCAGATCGCGCTGGCCGAGGCCTTCGAGGCCATCATCCAGCGTCCGAAAGAAGAGCCGGCGGTCATGCGCGAGCTGGCGGTGAAGTGCCTGGGTTAAGTGGAGTAGATGCGGTGCGATTGGGTCTGCGCTCAAATTGGGCAAGCGGGTGGTTGCGCCGGGCCGCGCCGATGACATCAAAGCCGTGATGGAATCGGAGAAGTCGGTGACTTGCCCGCTTTGCTGTGCGACGAGCATCCCCGTCTCCGTCGGGGAGTGCCCGCGTTGCGCCCATCTGTGGCGCAAGCGGGGGGCGAGCGGCCACGATGTCTCCCTGGCCTGCGCGACGGCGGCGCTCGTGTTGTTTTTGAGTCTGCTGGTGCTCCCTTTGGTGGAGGTTTCCAAGATTGGCTTTCATCGCGAGATACGGCTTGGCGAGTTGGGCGCGGCGCTGGCGGGGCAGGGCATGGGGTGGCTCGGGCGCTATGTGGATTTCTGCGTGGTGGCGGCGCCGGCGGCGTTGTTGCTGGGGATGATTCCGCTGCTTGCGGCGGCTGCGGCGGGCCGGGCTTTCCCCGGGTGGCGGGCGGTGCTGGCGCTGACGTGTTTTGCGGGCCGTTGGGCGATGGCCGAGGTGCTGTTGCTGGCGATTTTGATCTCGTTCCTGAAAATAGACGCGCTTGCGGACGCGGCGGTGGGCGCGGGTTGCTACGCCTTGGCCGGGGCATCGGTCTGCATCCTGCTCGCCTGGCAGGCGTTCGATCCCGCCGTGGTGCGTGCGCGCCTGGATCCGGCGGCGCCGGATCCGAAACTACCCGCGCCCGCGCACCGGGGATCCCTGGATGGGTCGATCGCCTTGTTCTGTGCGGCGGCCTTTGCTCTGGTGCCCGCGAATTTGCTGCCGATGATGGAGATCAGCATCGCGGGCCGCTCGAGCGGCGACACGATTTTCGGCGGGGTGGTGCTGCTCGTGCGCGAGGGCATGTGGGGCATCGGTCTGGTGGTGTTTGTGGCCAGTTTCATCGTGCCGATCGGCAAGCTGGCCGGGCTCGCCCGCCTGTTCTGGCTCGCGCGTCGGGGCGGCGGAGGACCGGGCGCGGTGCGGTTGCACCGTCTGCTGGATTTCATCGGCCGCTGGTCCATGCTGGATATCCTGCTCATCGCCCTGCTTGCGGGGCTGATCCAATTTCAAGGGCTTGCCTACGTGAAGCCGGGGCCGGCCGCGCCGGCCTTTGCGGCCGCGGTCGTGTTCACGATCCTGGCCGTGGAACTCTTTCCCCTTCGCGCGCTTTTCCCGTCCGGTGCGTCGGCGGGGAAGCGTGCCTGATTCTCATCCCATCCTCATGTCTTCCTCCGCCACCGAATCGCCTCGTCGCATGCCTCTCATCTGGATCGTGCCGCTGATTTCGCTGCTGATCGGCGGGTATCTGGTTTACCATGAGCTGAGGGATCGTGGCCCTCGCATCACGATTCGTTTCACGGACGCGACCGGTTTGGTGCCGGGTCAGACGAAGGTGATGTATAAGGGGCTCCCGATGGGTGTGGTCAGGGAGATCGTGCTGCTGCCCGAGCAGACGGGCGTGGATCTGAAGGTCGATCTCGATCGCGGCGCGGAGACTCTGGCGCGGACGGAGTCGCGATTCTGGATCGTGAGGCCTAAAATCGGGCTCTCGGGGATTCGCGCGCCCGAGACGCTTTTCACCGGGCCGGTGATCGCGGTCGCGCCTGGCGGGGGTGGGCCCAAGCGTGAGTTCGTGGGTTTGGAGGCGGCGCCGTCCGAGACCTTGGGCGAGGAGACGGTGAGCTATGTGTTGCGCACGGCGCGGCGAGGGTCGCTCGAGCCGGGGCGGCCGGTGACGTTTCGTGGCATCCTGGTCGGCGAGGTGGAGGGAGTGGAACTCGCGCCCGAAGCGGACAGCGTGCTGGTGCGGATCGCCATCGGCAAAAGCTACGCTGGCTTGGTGCGGCCGGGCACGGTGTTTTGGAACGCGACCGGACTGGATGTGAATTTCAGCCTCTTTCGCGGAGCGACGATTCGCACCGGTGCGGTGGACGAGTTGTTGGCCGGGGGAATCGCGTTCGCCACGCCCGATGCCTCGCAGGCGCTGCCGCCCGCAGATACCGAGTTCGCGTTGCAGGAGTCGGTGAAGGACGAGTGGCAGGCCTGGGCATCGGTGCTGCCGCTCGACGGCACGATCACGAGCGGCGATGCGGCCGCGTCTACACCGTCCGCACGGCCCTCGCGCAGCGGGGGCAGGAAGTAGCTCAGCGGGCGGCGTTTTTCTGCGCCAAGGAGCGATCCACCGCGCGTTTGAAATTCGCCGCCACCTGGTCGATGGCGATTTCGGTGGCGTAGAGTTTGGTGAGGCCGGAGCGCAGGTCGATGGCGAGCGGGTGCTCGCTGACGATGAAGGCTCCGACGAGCCGGCCGTCGGACGCGTAGATCTCGCCGGCCACGCGCACCGCGCCGGTCAAGGCTGCGGAGGAGCCGAAGGCGGACTGGCCCGCGCTGATGGCAAGGCTGATGGGCGAAGCGGCGCGGAGCGCGGTGGAGAGGACGGGCACGGAGGTGGTCACATCGACCAGGGTGAGTTGAAGGGTGAGCGTATCGGGTGCGGGGGTGGAGACGACCGGGTAGCCCTTCGCGAGAGTTTCGGCAAAACTGTCGCGCAGACGTGCGGCGAGTTTGGCCTTTTCCGCTTCGCTGATATCGGCGAAGCGGGAGTCTTCGCCACGGTGGATGCGGGCGGGCGGAAGGTGGAAGGATTTGAACTGAACGGAGTCGCTGTCCGCCGAACGGTAAATGAGGGCTCCGCCGCGTTCGGCGGCGCTGAGCGGCACCTCGGGGGCGATGCTGTCGGTGGATTTGGACAGGCGGTGAGAGCAACCGCTGGCAACGAGGGCGAGCAGGACGAGGGCGAGACGCAGGACGAGGACTGGGTGGGTGTGCATGGGGAAAAGCGGGTGCGCAGGGACGTCGGGACTAGAAGGCGTAGCCGAGGAGCAGACGAAGCCGGCGGTAGCTTTCGATGCGCGGGTCGGGGACGACGCGCCGGTATTTGTGCCGAAGGCTGAGGCTGAGCGAATCGGTGAGTTTTTTCGTGAGCTCCAACTCGTTGGTCACGCCACTCTGGTCGAAGCGCGGGTAGTGGACGAACTGGAGCAGGTCGCGGAGGCGGATGGAGGCGGGCAACAGCCATTCTGCTTCGCAAAAGAGGGCGCCGCCGTGGATATCGAGTTCGGCGTCGAGGTCGTAGAACGCGATCTGGCAAAGGTTGGCGGTGGCGCCGAGGCGCACCACGCGATCCTCTTCGGGCCCGAACTCCCGGCCTCCGCCCAGCTCGTGGGCGAGATACCAGTAGTCGGCGGCGACGCCGCGCACGAAGGAGGCGCGGTTGAGCTCGAAGGCCGGTCGGTAAAGGAGGAACCAACGCTCGCCAAGGGTGCGGCGGGCGTAGCCGTTTACGCGGAGTTTATCGTCGCGCGTCTCGTCCTCCTCGCGGCGGAGTTCGTAGCGCGGTTCGAGCCGGATCTCATGGCGTTCGGTTTCGTGTTCGAGACGGAGTTCGGCGGAAAAGGCGGCGCGCGAATCCGGCGCGGACGCGGTCTCGGTGGCGAAGGCCAGGCGGCCGCGCCATGCGGGCGCATGCGGGGCGGGCGCGGGGTCCGTGCCTTCGCGGGCGGACGCGGCCGACGAGTGCGCGGGGCCTGCGACGGGCGCGAGATCGCGGCGCACCGTGACCATCTCGGCCGGAACGCGCAGTTCGCCGTGGCGGACGGATACGAAGACGACCACGCCGGCCTCCTCGCGCCGCCACGCGCCCTCGATCTCGCGTCCGTCGGCGAAGCGCAGGGTGTCCGCGAGCGAATCCAGGCCGGTCAGGGCGAAAACCAAACTTGCCGCAATGGCATGCAAGGCCGTCGGGGCGGCGCCTGTGGGGAATCGCATGTTCCACTTAAAAATGCCGCGTGCTCACGCGGGGGTCTATTGCGCAGGTGCCCAAAATGAGCAGGGAAGGGGTTGTGGCGGTCGGGCCCGGGCACAAATCTGGAGCGATGCAATCCCCGACCTCGCGCAAGACGGGCACCGTGCGTCCGGCCGATCCCGGAGACGACGCGCCTGAAGAGCGCTCGCGGGGGCGGGGCCGATGCGGGCACGCCCCCGTGCGCCGAGGCTCGCGATCACGTTCGGGGGGCGACCGGAAGACTTGTCTGTTGGTCGTGCGGCCTTTTGTTTCCTGTCCTCGATCGTGTCACACGCCCCGATGAAAACATCCAAGCACGGAAAGGCACCGGGGGTGACGCCCAAGGCGCGTGGCGAGGCGCGAGGTGCCGGGGTGCCGCGCCCGGACGGGCTGATGGCGGCCGGCGCACCGTATTCCGATGGCGCGTATGAGGCCTGCCGGACGCGGGTGGCCATCCGCATGGGTCGGTTTTTCGTCGAGCACCTGGTGCGATTGCACCGGGAATTTGACGGCGATCTCGAGCAGGTGATCCTGCTCGGGGAGATAGGGCACCACAACGCGAGCGGGCTGCGCTATGGCGCGGATGGCTCGCTGGTCGGTCGCGGTGCCGACGGGGTCGCGCCGAGGATGCAGCCGTGCAACGCCTTCTCGGCGAGCCAGGCCACGGGAATACCTCGCGAGACGGTGCGGCGCAAACTGGCCAAGCTCACACGGCGCGGCTGGGTGAGCCGAAACGAGCGGGGCGAGTATTTCGTGACGCCGGTGGCCGCGGCCCACTTCACGCCGGTGTTTAACCGCGCCACCATGGATGGCCTCCTGCTCGCGGCCTCCGATATCGAGGCGATGTTGCGCGAAGCGGCGACGGCGCGGACGGGCGCCGACGCGAAACGGTGATTTTCCTCTCATGAACCAAGACCCCGCCCTGCACCCCGAGCCCGAAGATCAAGTGATGGAACGCCGACGCGATGCGTTGTTGGAGACGCTCGCGATAGTGGAGCCCGACGAGGTGGAGACGCGATTCAGGGCGTTTTTCGGCGCGGGTTCGGGTGCCTGGAACGGGTGGGACGAGCGCTTCCTCGACTTTATCGCCGAGCACCGCGGCACGCCGCTGCTGGGGGGCAAGGCCGGGGCGGAATTTTTCGTGGTATTTTCGCCGGCCGGGCGGGCGGGCTTCTGGGTTTTTGCCCAGCCAGGCGGCGGGCACGGCAAGGGATTTTTGGGCGCCCGGGATGTGGATAAACTGCTCGCGCTCGCAGCGCAGAAAGGACTGGCCGGAGCGGATGGGCGGTGATCGCCGGCTCGCGACAAGCATCGATATCCGGATTGGGCGTTTCGACGCGCGATGCAGACTCAAGTCTGCATCGAAAGTCTTACGTGTTGGTTCCACCTTAAACAAATCATCTTCATGTTCATCAATCATCTGCTCCCCTTCGGATTACTCGCGGTCGCACTTTTCGGGGTCGCTTGTTCCAAGCAAGCGCCGGCTCCCGCCGCTCCGGCCGCCCGTCCCGTGACGGTGGTGACCACCCGCGCCGAGGATGTGCCGGCGGTCAACGAGCACCTGGGCCGCGTGGCCCCGCTGAGCTCGATCGAGGTCCGCGCGCGGGTGCAGGGCATCGTGCGCGAGGTCGCTTTCACGGAGGGGACGAAAGTTCGCAAGGGTGACCTGTTGTTCGTGATCGAGCCGGATCTTTATGAGCGGGTTGTTTCCGAGGCGCGCGCGCAACTCGCGCGTGCGGAAACGGAGTCCGAGAGGGCGGCGGCCTACGAGCGGCGGCTGGCCCGACTGGTGGCGGCGGACGCGGTGAGCCGGCAGGATTACGACAACGCCGCTTCCGCCGCCCGGCAGGCGGCGGCATCCGTCATAGGCGCCCGCGCCGCGGTGGAGCGGGCGGAACTCGATCTGGGCCACACGCGGGTGGTGGCCACCGAGGATGGGCGTATCGGGCGCGCGTTGGTGCACGTCGGCGCGTTGGTGGGACGGGATGGTCCCACCCATCTGGCCACGATAGACCAGATCAACCCGGTCTATGTTAACTTCACCATCTCCGACCTCGATGCCATCGCGTTGCGGCGCGCCATCGATGGCGGGGCGATCCAAGGTGGAATCACCCGGGGCGAGGTGCGCGTGCTGCTGCCCGACGGCGCGCTCTACGCGGAGACAGGAAAGGTGGACTTCGCGGAGCGCCAGGTGAACGCCGACACCGGCACCATCACCATGCGAGCCTTGGTGCCGAATCCCCGCTCCGAACTCCTTCCCGGCATGTTTGTGCGGGCGGAGCTCGATGTGGGCGTGCGCACCGGGGCGATTTTGCTTCCGCAGAAAGCTGTTATCAAAACGCCCGTCGGACACAGCGTCTGGGTGGTGGTGGACGGCAAGGTGGAGCGCCGTGACCTCGTGATGGGGGAATGGCTCGGCGACCGCTGGATCGTGGAGCGTGG
>JALOTV010000384.1 GCA_025457685.1 Opitutaceae bacterium | reverse complement strand
GGAGGCGGCGTCGATGAGGTTGAAGAGGAGTTCGCTCACGGGGCGGAAGGCCTCGTCCCAGCGCTTGTAGGCCCAGCTCTTGTTGAGCGTGCCGCAGAGCTCCCACGGAACGGGGTGGTATTGATGAAAGGGCTCGTTGTCGCCGCTGCCATCGAAGTCGGTGATGGGCAGGCCGCGGGGCTTGCCGAGCTGGATGCGGCTGTTGATGAGGATGTCGGGAACGAGTTCGCGGACCATGGCGGCGATCTGCTCGGCGCGGGCGGGGGTGATGTCGCCGGCGGTGTCGAACCAGAGGATAGCGGGTTTGTATTTCAGGCAGAGTTCGCGGATTTGCGGGATGGATTTCTCGTCGAGATACTTGTCCATGTTCCGCGGGTAGCCGGGGAAGGACCAGTTGTTGCCGTAGCCATCGGGCTCGTTCCAATCCTGGGCGTGGGAGTAGTAGAGGCCGAACTTTAGGCCGTGGCGGTCGCAGGCCTCCTTGAGCTCCTTCATCGGGTCGCGCTTGAAGGGCGTAGCGTCGACGATGTCGTAGGTGGTGACATCGGAATCAAACATCGAGAAGCCGTCGTGATGCTTGGAGGTGATGACGATGTATTTCATCCCGGCGGCCTTGGCCAGGAGCACCCATTCGTCGGCGTTGAACTTCACCGGGTTGAACTCCTTGGCGAGGGCGCGGTATTCCTCGATGGGGAGCTTGTGGAGTTTGAGCGCCCATTCGCCGCCGGTGACCTTCTGGCCTTTCCAGTAGCCAGCCATTTTGGAGTAGAGGCCCCAGTGCATGAAGAGTCCGAAGCGGGCTTCGCGAAACCAGGCGACGCGGGCGGCCTCGGCCGCGGTGGGTTGATAGCGTGCGGGGCCGGTGGCGCCGAACTGGGCGAGGGTGGTCATCTCGCCGAACTGGGCCGGGGCCTCGGCGGCGGGGGACGCGGCATGGGCGGCGAAGGGGAGGACGGCAAGGGAGGCGAGGAGACGGAGCGTGGGGTTCATGCGTGAGGAAGCAGACAGGGTGGGTTTGGGGACGAGGAATGGTTCGCGTGGGCATTCCATGGCATCGGGGGCATGTAACGGATAAGTTGTATGACAACTTTTCGGGGAATTCGAAAGAAACGCCAAGGGCTCGAAATATAAAATTTCACGCCAAGCGGGGGAGGCGGCGTCGCGGCCAGAGCTGGCGCAGGATGCGGCCGCGACGCTCTACGTCGTGGAGCTGCTGGCGGCGGTCGATAAACGCCGGTGTTTTAGAAGCCAGCCAGCGCCGCCACCTCGGCGGCGGAGAGGGCGCGGTTGTGGACGCGCATATCGTGGACGATGCCGGAGTAGGGCAGCTTGGTGGACGTGCGGTGGAGGGCGCCGAGGCTGCCGGCGGCGGTCTTGTCGAGCGTGCGCTGCGGGATGCCCTCGCGCATGGCGGCCTCGCGTCCGTCGATGAAGAGGCGGGCGGTGCCGCGATCGAAGACACACGCGACGTGGACGGCGCGATCGGGGGCGGCGGCGTTTTTGGCGACGACGTCGGTGTGGTTGGCGGCGCTGCCGATGCGGAAGACGACGTCGCCCGTGGCGGTGAGGCGCAGGCCCCAGCCGGAGTCGCCAGCGCGCGGCATGCGCTCGAGCACGACCTGGTCGCGGAGGGCATCGGGCTTGATCGACACGGCGACGCTGATGGCCTCGCCGTAGCCGACCTCGCGACCGAAGAACGAGAACGTGCCGTCGCGGAACGGCGTGGGGCGTTCGCAGAGGCGCCAGATGGGATCGGTGACGGCCTCGAAGGGTTTGCTTTGGACAACGAGCTGGTCGGGCGCGGCGGGTTTGAGGAACTGAACGTCATCCACCTCTAGCCACTGGCCGGCGGCGGCGTCGGACATGATGGCGATAGTGGCCTCGTTGCCGGAGATGTTGACCGCGGGGATGAGGATGCGCGTCCAGGCGGAGGTGGCGGGGATGGTGACGGACTCGGTGCGGCCCTTGGGGCTGGCGACGGAGAAGGTGGCGGTGCGCTGGCCGCCGGAGGAGCGGACCATGGCGGATGCGGCGTAGGTGCCGTCGAGGATGTAGTGGAGCGTCTGGCTGGTGACGACCTGGTAGGGCGCGTCGGCGGAGTGACGCAGGTGTGCGGCGGCGAGGAAGGCGCCGCCCTCGGTGACGCGGCTGGCGGCGACATCGCCGGCCTCGTGCCACGCGATGGGTTCCTGGGGATCGATGCTGTCGAGATTGTATTCGAAGCCCTCGTTGGAGACGAGGTTGGCGCCGGGCCAGTCCTTGGCGTAGAAACGGAAGTAATCGAAGTCGGATTCGCCCGGAAAGATGGACGTGTCCTTGATGGTGCCGAAGCCGTTGAGCGCGGTGAGCCAGACGTTTTGCTGGCCGCGAATGCGATCATAGCGGATGCGCGCGACCTCGACGTGGTTGTCGTAGAAAATGATTTCCTCGGGGGTGTATTCGTAGGCGTCGATGAACCAGCCGCCCTCGAGAGGTTTGACCGGGATGTGGAAGCGGGCGGGCCAGGGGTAGCCGTCGCTCATGCCCTTGGGGGCGATGACATCGTAGAGGTTGTTGGTGCTAACCCAGTGGGGGTTGTCCAACTCGGAGGAATCGATCTCGAAGAGGATGTTCTGGGCCGGCGTGGTGGGATCGAGGGCCTGGCCGGCGAGGACGTTGGCGGCCGGGCCGCGC
>JALOTV010000090.1 GCA_025457685.1 Opitutaceae bacterium | reverse complement strand
TCGGCATCGCGATGGGCGCGGCCGGCACCGACGCCGCCATCGAGACCGCCGACGTGGCGCTCATGCAAGACGACCTCGGCCAGATCGCCGAGGCCATCCGCCACGGCCAACGCACCCTGCGCACGATCCGCGTCAACATCACGTTCTCGCTCGGGCTAAAGGCGCTTTTCCTCGGCCTCGCCTTGGCCGGCCACACGAGCCTCTGGCTCGCCATCGTCGCCGATACCGGCGCGACCCTGCTGGTCGTCGCCAACTCACTCCGCCTCCTCCGTATCACGCCGTCATTAAGATAAAAAACGCGCACGCAAGGGAGAGGGGCATCCGGCTCCCAAAACAAAGCCACTTGATTCCCATGCAGACCGGCAGCTTGGCGGGAGTCCTGTCAGGGGCTCTTACGGAATGGCTGTTAAAATCCGCCGCTAAGACGATTTCATCCCTTTACGATTACGCGCACCCACGCCACCGGCGTGCGTTAACTTGGTGATTTACCGCCGGGATTTTTTTGCCGCCGGCTTGGATGGGGCAGGCGAGCAGCGGCGGAGTTGAATTTCGTCAAAGACGACCTCGATTTCCGTCACGGCCAAAGGCGGCACGAGGCCACCGCGGCCAGCGACCTGCTTGGCGATCACCGTGCGCTTACCCTTGTCCGTGCAAATCCAACGACCTGTCTCGGTGAGAAATTCCTGACCGACTTTGAACTGATCGTGCGTCATCCCGACCGGCTTGAAGGCGTCCGCCACGAGTTCGCGGTCGATGATCGTTTTGCAGACATTCACGCAGGACTCGCAAATTTGAACACCGGGGCCGGCGATGATTTTTTTAACCTCCGCCTGTTCTTTCCCGCAGAACGAGCAATAAACGAGCTTCCTTGGTTTGGGTTTGGGTGACGCCATGCGCTGACCAGCAAGAGCCTGCGAACCTATCCGTTTCAAGCTCGACCACGCGGCCCACCGCATCGGCGTGTGGGTGGACGCCCCATCGTATCACGCCGGGCAAGGTAGTGCGCTGCGCGCCTCCACCACGCCGGGCCGGACAGTCGTCCGCCCCGGCTTTGCCTCGGCGTGAGCGTGGGACGCGAAATCGGGCTGACCGGACAAACCGGCACGTCGCCGGAACCGCAAGCAGCGCGATTTCGCGTTCACCATGCAGGTCTATGAAATCACACCGCAGTATCACCTTGTCAGATTGACCGCCAATCAGAACTAAATTCACTCACATGAACCGACCGTTCAACGACGTGCCCTTCCCGTAGTGAAAATATCACTACGGTGCATAAACAGTGCATAATTCGACCCTCTAAAAGCCCCCGTGGACGTAAAAATTTACAAACGTAAAATTGCTAGTTGCTCATATATAATAACATGAAGAAAAGACGTAAATGCATGCTCAGGGTTCGAATCCCCGTGGGGACGCCAATTTTTCACCCTTCACAATGAGGGGATTCTCTTCGGGGTAGTTAAGAAGACCGGTTTGGACGGCAAGTTAAGCGGCTAGCTAACCGAATCTGCCGTCAGCCAGTTTCAGAATCTGAATGGAATTTTCCCATGGCGAGTGGATGGACGAATCAAGGGCGTCCCACCCGCAAGAGGTTCAAAAACGCGAGAGAAAGCCGCCATCGAATAGGCAAGGTTGTAACTCAAAGCCCTCCAATCAACATGTAGCCTACGCAGCGTCGCGACCGCCTTGATGGAGGACCAGACGAGGGAAGAGGAGGCGGTGTTTTTTGTCCCGCAGACAAACCCCGCCCGTAGATTTCGCGCTCAGAAACAAAGTGCGCAAGAGAAGCCATCGCCGCTCGTCGACGCTATCGCCGACTACGACAGGGCGAAGGCACCCACGTGCGAACAGGGGCACATTTCTCAACCACGGCTCGACCGCACGTGTAGGGATTTGCCCATGCTTTGAAAAAATCTCCCATACGCGCCGTGGCGAAGCTGACGGTCACTAGGGGGAATCTTACACGCACTGACCAGGCAGCCTACAGAGGTTGAAAACCTGTCAGGTGATCATCTTAGTGAAGATAGCGCGGGCCACCAAAAACATGAAAGTTAGCCCGTTACGGCATCCACCCATTTCCCCTCCACCAGCACGATGCGAGGCCGTGGCACGACTCCGCGTTCTCCTTCCAGCAGCAAACCGCGGAGAAGATCGACGGCCGCCCCGCCGATTTCCAAGGAATTTTGGTCGATGCCCGCCCAATGCATTCCGGCAACCACATTGAGGTTGGCGTAGCCCATGGCTTTTCCTTCAGGCCCCTTCAATTTGGCGGATTCCAGTCCGGGATCGACTGCCAGTGACACGACCGCATCGAGGCGTTCCCTTTTCGTCCACGCTACAAACTCCTTCGATGAAAATTCCTGATAGAGCCAGGAAACAACCTCCGCCCTTCCTCCCGAAAGCCTGAATTGCTCAACACCTAGCAGATAATCGTAGCCGCGCTTCGATTCGTCTTCCCGCACCAGGGCCAGGCCGATTCGCCCGTATCCTTTTGCCGCCAGGGCCTGCAGCACGGTGAAGCAGCTATGCACGTGATGATTGCACACTCGGTAGAGATTGGGCCCGTATTCCGCTTCCCCGACGAGCACGACGCTGAAATCGTCCCAAGAAAAGTCTATGTCCGGCTCGGTGCGCCACCGGGGGCCGACCAATATACCCCGCACCCCGCGGGCGCGCAGGATGCCGGCCAGTCTCTTGCCCGTCACACCCTCTTTGCGCGCGTGGAAGACCTCCACTCCATAGCCATACTCTTGCGCCCGCGCACGCGCACCAGTCACGAAATCCCCCAGTCCCGGGATGCGGAAAAAAAGATCCGCGTCGGCAAATGTGTTGAGAAACGCAATGGTCTCCGTTCCTCGCGATCGGCTGCGGGACCGCACCAGCGACATGAGCTCAGCCGCCACCGGATTGGGTCGGTATCCCAGCTCGCGCGCCCGCTTCAGGATTTTGGCACGCAATGCCTCTGACACGCCCGGCTTGCCGCGTAGCGCCACCGAGACCGACATCGCTGATATTTTCAGGTCGCGCGCCAAGGCGGTGATGCTGACGGCAGATTTGGGCATGCTGTTTGATGTGCCACGGCAAGGGCTCATGCCAACCTTACCTTAACATAAGGCTCTCACTGCGTTTGTTCCCTCGTCCCTCTAGGCGCATCAGTTCGAGGCAACCCCCACTTGCCCATGTTTCCCCGAGCTAGGCGGACCACCGCTTTCACCCTTATCGAACTGCTCACCGTCATCGCCATCATAGGCATCTTGGCGGCGATATTGATCCCCGTCGTCGGCCGCGTGCGCCAGTCGGCCCGGGAGACGCAGAACCTTAGCAATCTTCGGCAGATCGGGATGCTCTGCAACCTCTACGCCGCTGACAACAAGGGCTTCTTTCCCGTGGCCTACAAGGCTTCCACCGGGGTGACCTGGCGCGGTCTGCTCAACGCCTATCTCCTGCCCGGTGCCGATCCCGCCGCTCAAGCTACCGCCGCGCGCAAGCTCATGAACTCGCCCACCGCCGCGATCCCGAACGACACGGGCCTGGGCGCCCACTATAGTCTTAACGCCTATCTCTGCGCCGACCCGGCCTCCAGCCCGTCTTTTGTCTCTCAAGGCAAGGGCCTGCTTCCCGTGTCGCTCAACAACGTGGCCCGCCCTTCCCGCGTCATACTGGCCGCCGATGGCACCCAGAGCGAAGCCAACGGTGACTCCAACGTCTCCATGTGGAAGCCAGACAGATGGGGCACTTGGTCCGATCTCGCCAGCCCCTATGTCTACTCGGCCAATGCCGACGCGGATACCGCCGCCGCCGCGGGCAACATCCGTTTCCGTAATTCCGGCAAAGCCCATGCCGTCCACGTGGACGCCAGCGCCCGTGCCTACCGCCCCGCCGATCTCGTCCTCGGCAACTTCGTCCCCAATCGCTGATCGCGACCAATCTTTGCCCCACGGCCAACGACTTTCTTCGTCAATGAATACAACCACTCGTTCCATCGTCTTCACCGCCCTAACGCTTGGCGTTTCGTCCGTCGCCGCCGCTCAAACCACGATTAACTTCAATGGTGCCTCGGATACCTTCACCTCGCAATTCACCGGAGCTCCCGGCTGGCAAAACAACGTCGGCATCCTGGATCAACCGGGCCCGGCGGTGGGAGGCGGCCTGCGGACCTTCAGCAATCCGACAGCGGTGTTTAACACCGGGATCTCCACCGCCAGCATCTCTTCCTTCACGGTCAGCGGCCTTGTCCGTGGCGACTGGGTAAACATCGGTAGCGGCTCCGGAGCATTCACACTTGGGTTTGGCACCGCCACGACTGCCGGGACCAACTTCACCGGGACCGGCACGGGGAACTCTTTCGGTCTCCGCATCGAAGGCACCAGCACCGCCGGCAGCCCCGTGTGGCGGACTCGTTTGGACACTGCCAGCGCCAACATCACGCCTACCTCGGGCTCCACCGCCATCAGCGGCCTGCTCTCCACGAATTGGTATCTCGTGAGCGCCACCTACACCAAGGGCGTCTCCGACGTATGGAATTTCTCAGGCAGCATCACCGACTACGGAACCAACGGCAACACTCCTGCCGGCTCGCCGCTCTCTTCCGTGGCGGGTAGCTTCACGCAGGCGAGCACCTATGGAGCCGCCACCCTCCATGCCGCGATCAATTTCCGGTCGGGGGGCGGCAATCAAACTGCGCTGGACAACTTCACGTTCTCCACGACCGCCATACCCGAGCCCTCCTCCTTCGCCGTTATCGCCGGCCTCGGCGCATTAGGTTTCGTCGCCGCCCGTCGTCGCCGCGCCTGAGTCTCTCCAAATCAGTCGCGGGCACGGTTCAAACCCTGGCCCGCGATTTTTTCTCGCTCAAGCATCATGGTCGTCCGCTCCAAAACAACGGTCTGCTTCACCTTGGATCCCGAAGGCTATTTCCGCGAGTCCTCGGGCAAACGCCTTTTCGCCGCGGGCGTGAACTACTGGCCGGCTTCCTCCGGCCTGCGCATGTGGGAACGATGGGATGAGCGCGAGATCGCCACCGATCTCGATCTCGTGCGCCAACTGGGTTTCAACACGGTCCGCTTTTTCCTGCGCTGGCAGGATTTCGAGCCGCAGCCCGGCGTCTATGCGCAGCATCAGTTTGATCGCCTCGACTGGCTGCTCGGGGAATTCTCCCGGCGAGGCTTGCTGGCCCAGCCATCCCTCTTTGTCGGTTGGATGAGCGGCGGCATCTTCTGGCCCGATTGGAAGGAGCACAAAAACCTCTTCTCCGATCCGTTTCTCACCGAACGCGCCGAGGCCTTCGCGATCCAGGCCGCGCGCGTCATCGCCCGCCACCGCACCTGCGTCCTCGCAGTGGACCTCGGCAACGAAATGGCCTGTCTGCCTGACGCCAAGGCGAGCACCTACGAGGAGATCGCGACATGGTGCCGTCGTATTTCCAACGCGGTGAAGGACGAATTTCCCGGCGCGCTGGTCGTGAGCGGCTGCGACATGGGCCAAGTCACCAACGACTCGGCCTGGGCCTTCGACAACCAGCCCGGCACCGACTTCTACAGCATCCACGCCTACCCGGTCGCCAACTGGGCATCGGTGCCCATCGGCGGTCTCGATGATCCGCTCTCGCGCCGTCTGTTTCCGTTCTACTGCGCCTACGCCCGCGCCTACGGCCCCACGCTGTTCCAGGAATTCGGGACCATCCTCACCCTCGGCGACGAGGTGCAACGCGACTATCTCGCCGAGGCCTTGCCCGCCGTGGCCGCCGCCGGAGTCAACGGCATGCTCTGGTGGTGCCTGCACGACATCCACTCGCTCGAGCATCCCTATCTCCTGGGCGAGATGGAGCAAAACCTCGGCCTCGTGGACGCCGAGGGTCGCGTGAAGCCTCCGCTCGCCGACGCCGTGCGCCAGCTCGCCGCCTGGGCCGCCGATCCCGATACGCTCCCGCGCCCGTCCGAGCCCGACCTCGCGCTCTATGTGCCGGACGCCATCCACTCGCAGGCGCCCTACTACCTTCGGCATCCCAACCCACAGAGCCTGCTCGGCCGCCGCTACCTCCTTGCCTGGCACCTCGCCTGCGAGGCCGGCCTCTCGCCGCGCATCGTGCGTTCCGCGTCCCTGCCCGAGCCCGGCTCCATGCCTCTGGTCTTCGCCGGCTCCAGCTTGTTGCCAGCCGAGCGCGAGCACCTGCTCGACTGGGTCCGCGCCGGCGGCCAGCTCGTCGTGCACGGCCTCAGCGGGCGAAACTGGGGCACGGCGCACTCCGCGTTTTTCGGCGCGCGCTGTGTGAACTACACGCTCAACGTGCCCCGCGTCGTCACCTACGCGGGCGCCACGTGGACCTTCCCCGCGCCGACCGACGACAACAGCTATGTCATCGAGCCGGTCACGGCCCACGTGCTCGCCCGCGACCAGAACGGACACCCCGTCGTGCTCTGCCAGACCCACGGCGAGGGCCAGATCACCTATTCGCTCGTCTCGCCGGAAGAGGCCGCCGCGCATGACCGCGCGCGTTCCCTCGCCGCAGGAGACCGCTGGCGCGCCTGGTTCTACGCGCTTTCCCCCGCCTCCATCGGTTAACTTTCCCCCCGTTCCTCATGCCTACCCGCGCACTGTTCTTCACTTTCGTTTTTCCCTGCCTCGCCCACGCGGCCGCGCCGATCCACCGCGAGGCATTCGATGCGCCCACCGGCGCGACCTACTCTTATCCCGTCGCCAAGGGCTACAAATCCCATCTCCAAGATCGCGTGAGCGGCTGGGCGGGCAACGCCGTGATCAGCGTCGCCTACGCCGAAGGCCTTGGCCAAAGCGGCGGCGGCATTCGCTGTGAAGTGGTCAAGCCCGGCAGCGATTACGCCATGCTCAACCTGCGTCTGCCGCTCGCGTCGCTCGCCGCGCCCGGCGGCCTCACCGCCGAGCAACTGCGCGGTCTCGTCGTCACGTTCGCGATCAAGGGCACCGAGGGGCTTTCGCTCACCGCCGCCGTCCACCCCACGACCAAAGTCGAGTGGAGCGTGCGCCTCGCGTTGCCCGAAATCCTGCTCTCCAACCGCTGGAACGAAACCCGTCTCGCCTTCGCCACCGCCAAGCCCGAGGCCCTCGCCGCCGTGGCCGCGGCCTACAACGCCGGCGACAAATCCGAGCTGGTCCTCGCACTTTATCTGAAAGACCTCGTGGACTGGCAGACCGGTGACGGCTTCCAGTTGGACAACCTCGTGCTCGAGTCCGAAACGCGCTGAGCGCGCCCCTCCCCATGCGCATCAATCTGCCTCGTTTTTTCCTGAGCGCCGTCTTTTCAATCGGCCTTTTAGCCTCCGGGCGCGCAGCCAGTCCGGCCGCGTCAGCGCCGCCAGCCCTGCCCACGCTGCCGGAGTCCTTGGTCGCGCTCGCGCCGGCCTCGCTTGTCGCAGCCGATGAAAAGCCCAAACTATATTCCCGTCTCGATGGCGAAAACCAGGCCGTGCTCACACGCCTGCCCGACCTCACGCCCGGCGTCGTAGCCTACCGGCTCGACAATCCCGCCCGTCATCAAAACCACTACGCGGTTGAGGCTCTCTGGCGCACCTCGCGACCGGTCCAAAAAGGAGCCGCCTTGCTCGCCCGCTTCCACGTGCGCACGCTCTTCGCTCGGCAGGAAGCCGGCGAGGCCGCCTTCGGCTTCTACTTTCAGCAAACCGCCCAACCCTGGCACAAAAGCACGCTTACCCGACTGAGCGTCGGCATGGAGTGGCAACTGATCGAACTGCCTTTCCAGGCAGCGGGGGATTACGCCCCGGGTGAAGTCGCGGCCTATCTATCCTTCGCCTTCTACCCGCAATCGCTCGAGTTCACCATGCCCGAGGTGCTCGATTTCGGCGACCGCGTGGCGGTGGACGATTTGCCCAAGACTCGCTTCACCTACGCCGGACGCGAGCCCGACGCCGCCTGGCGATCCGAGGCCCTCGCCCGCATCGAGGAGCTTCGCGTTTCGCCGCTCAACATCATCGTCCGTGACGCCAATGGACGCCCTGTGCCCGACGCTCGCGTCAAGGCGCGTCTCGACCGTCCCGAATTCATTTTCGGCAGCGAGATCGACACCGAGTGGATCATGAAAGACACGCCCGACGCCGAGCGTTACCGCCAGACGTCGCTGGAGCTCTTCTGCACCCTTACCCCCGGCAGCGGCCTGAAGTGGCATCGTTGGTTTTTCCCAACCGCCAGCCCTGGACGCCGATGGACCCGAGACGAGACCCTGAAAGCGCTCGACTGGCTCTACGCCCAGGATGTGCGCGTGAAAGGCCATGTTCTCGTCTGGGGCGGCTGGGGTTTCACTCCGCGTCCAGTCCGCGAGATGTCGGACAAGGCCGAGCGCGATCGCCGCTTGCCCGGCATGATCGAAGACTTCATCCGCCAAGTCACCGCCGCCACCAAGGACCGCCTCGAAATTTGGGAAGTGTTGAACGAGCCGCTCAACGAGCCCGACTACATCAATCTGCTCGGCGAGGAAGCTGCCGCCGGCTGGTTCAAACTCGCCCGCGAACTCGCGCCGCAGGCCCAGCTTTTCATCAACGACTACCGCATGCTGACCGGTGGCGAGAGTCGTGACATGGTCGAGAAATACCTCGCCTTGATCGCCCGCCTCCGCGCCCACGGCGCGCCCATCGACGGCATCGGCATCCAGGGCCACTTCGGCCAGCAAATGCCCGGCATACCCTCGATCAAGGCCGACATGGACCTGCTGGCCTCCGCCGGCCTGCCCATCCACATCACCGAGTTCGACATCAACACCACAGATGAGGCGCTGCAGGCCGACTTCACCCGCGACTTCCTCATCCTGTGCTACAGCCACCCCGGCTTCACCGGCTTCATCAACTGGGGTTATTGGGAAGGCACGCACTGGCTCCCGCTCGCCGCCATGTATCGCAAGGATTGGTCCATCAAGCCCAACGGCCAGGTCTGGCGCGACCTTGTCCTCGGAGAATGGCGCACGCGCATCGACGCCACCACGTCGCCGTCCGGCGAAGTCGCCGCCCGAGGTCATCGGGGGCGTTACCGCATCGAGATCACCACGCCCGACGGACGCGCCGCCGAGCTGACCCACCAGCTTACCCGATCCGCCGGCGAAGTCGTCGTCACCCTGCCCTGATCGTTCCCTCCCGCCGAGCGCCTGCTTGCACGTCCTCCCTTAGCGACTGCCGGGGGAGGAGACAGCCCTTGCCATGTCCGTTTCCGATACACGCCCCGAAGATCGCGTCCCGCTGAAGGCCAAGCTCGCCTACGGCGCGGCCGGCGTCGTGGACCTCTGGGCCACCAAGCTGCCTCCTCAGCTCGTCACCCCGATCTTCGTCGGCGGCCTCGGCATGTCGCCCGCCTTGGTCAGCCTCGCCCTGGTCATCTTCCGTTTCTACGATGCGATAATCGATCCGCTCATGGGCTGGATCTCCGACAACACCCGCACGCGCTGGGGCCGGAGAAAACCCTACCTGCTCGTCGGCACCATCCTCACCGGCCTGTGGTTTCCCGTCATGTGGCACATGGGGCGCGGCTGGAGCGAAGCCGCGCTCTTCGCTTGGCTGGTCGGCAGCGGGATCGTGTTTTTCACCTTCTTCACGCTCTGGGCCATGCCCTTCCACAGCATGCTGCTGGAGATGACGCCCGACTACAACGAGCGCACCAGCGTCAGCTCCTGGCGCAGCGTCTTTGGCCAAGTCGCCACCATGATGATCGGCTGGGCCTGGTATCTCACCCAGCTGCCATGGTTCACCGGCTCCGCTGACGGCACACCCGACCCCATCTCCGGCGCCCAGACCGTCTCGCTCATGGCGGGCGCACTGGTTCTGTGCGTCGGCGCGCTGCCGGTGTTTTTTGTGACCGAGCGCTATTACCAGGCCGCTTCGCGACAGAAAAAGGTCTCTCTGCGCGACAACTTCCGGTGGACCTTCCAAAATCGCCCCTTCGTCCTCACCGCCGGTTTCACGCTTTTCTTCTGCTGCGCCAGCGCGCTCACCGGCGCCTTCGGCTTCTACCTTCGGCTCTACTACGTCGTGCACGGCGACCAGGTCCTCGCCGCCAAGATCCAGGGCGTCGAATCCACTCTCTTCTCTATCCTCGGCTTCGCCTGCGTGCCGTTTTTCAACTGGCTCTCCCGTCGCATCGGCAAGACGTGGACGCTGCAAATCGCGATGGGGCTTCTGCTGGTCGGCGTGGTCGGTCGCTGGTGGACCTACACACCCGACAATCCCTGGCTCTCCATCGTCAGCGGCGTCATGCTCGCGCCCGCCTTCACCGGCATCTGGCAACTCATCCCTTCCATCAACGGCGACGTGGTGGACTACGACGAGCTCCGCACCGGCGAGCGTCGCGAGGGCGCCTTCGCCTCCATCTTCTCGTGGATCGTGAAGGCCAGTTTCTCCCTCGGCACCGGCCTCTCCGGTCCGCTCGTCGTCTGGTGCGGCTTCGAGGTCGCCAAGGCCGCCGCCCAGGCTCCCGAGACCTACCTCACCATGCGCCTCGCCGATCTTTCGATCAACGGAGCGCTCATCCTCGCCGCCATGTATCTGGTTTATCGATACCCGCTTTCGCCCGCCCGCATGGCGGAGCTCCGCGCCGAACTGGAAACGCGCAGAGGCAAGATCTGAACCCCACGCCCCATGAATCGAGTTCTGCTTATTCTTGCGGCCGGCTTGGCCGCCCTCCCGGTCCGCTCCCAAACCGGCCCCGTCGTCCTCGGTTCGGAAAATTTCGAGACGCTCCCGCCGGAGTCCGAGCGCGTGGCCGAGTATCCCCCGTCCGACGGGCGCCACCATTCCTTCGCCGCCGGACGGATGACCGGCTGGGCCGGCGCCGGCGTGGTCCGGCTCTCCCACTTGCCAGGCGTCGGCGTGGACGGCGGCGGGGGGCTGCTCGTCACGCCCGCCGAGGGCGCCGACGACACCGTGTTTTATCTCGCCAGCTATGGCCCGCTTCCGTTTGCGGGCCGCACCGGCGCCACCCTGCGTGCCGGCGATATCTGGGCGCTGCGCCTCGCCTTCGCGGTGCGCGCGCCCATCGGTCGCGCCCTCAACGTCTCGATCAACCTGGTCGGCCCCAAGGAACTCGAATCGGAGACCTGGGTCTCCCGCCTGCGCCTGCCGCCCGTCGTCGGCACCGGCT
>JALOTV010000089.1 GCA_025457685.1 Opitutaceae bacterium | reverse complement strand
AGGACGGCGTGCTTGTAGACGGCGGCGTCGAGTGCGGGCCAAAGCAGGCAGGCGGACTTCCAGAGCTTTTTGTCGAGGTCTTCGAGGAACTGCTGCTCCTCGGTGGTGGTGTGCTTGGTCACGGAAGGGAGAGGGGGCGACTTAGGTCTGCTGCGTGTGGAAGCGGCTTTTTTTCATCGGCTTGTGGTAGATGTAGCCCATGGGGGAATCTGCGTAGTAGTCAGATGGGGAGCGTCTGGATGGCGCAAGGGCCAAGCGGGAGCGGGAGGAATTTTTTCACGTGGAGCGGAGGGAGGGGAGGGGGGGAGGGCGGAGGGCGGAGACCTGAGACCTGAGGGCGGAAACCGGAAACCGGAAACCGGAGAGCGGAAACCTGAAACCGGAAACCTGAAACCTGAAACCGGAGAGCGGAGAGCTGAGAGGCTGGGGGCGGGGGAAATAAAAAGGCCCCGCGGGTTTGGCGCGGGGCGATGGGGATACTGCTCTTGGGGGACGGCGGCGCGGCGTCAGGGCGCGGGGGGGGGCGTTTCCCGCGCGTGGAAGCGGGCTTTGTCGGAGAGGGAGACCTGGCCCTCGACCATGCCGTTGTCCAGGGGGTCGTCCACCCGGGCGGCGAGGTCGCGGAAGAGGCGGCGGATGTCGATGACGCCTCCGATCATGAACCAGAAGGTGGACACGATGCCGATGATGCCGGTGACGACTAGGCTGGTGATGAAGAAGTAGGTGCTCCACCAGTGGTCGGGCCAGGGCGAGACGAGGTTCCAGACGAGCACGCCGACGAAGCAAAACCCGAACTGGTAGATGATGGCGTAGACGACGACGGACCAGGCGATGATCTTGTCGCCCCGGGTGTATTCGGGGGTGATGCCGACGAGTTTGCCCCACATGCTGCGGAGGGTCCACGGGGTCTTGGCGTGCCGGCGGCCTTCGAGGTCGTAGACGCCGCGGTGGAGGAGGCGGTCGAGGTTGTAGGGCTGGCGGTAGCTGAGGAGGGAGCCGAGCACGTAGGCCACGATGCCGCTGATCATGGCGATGAAGTAGAGTTCGTAGGAGTTGATGGGGAATTTCACCGCGTCCATTTTCCAGACCACGTAGGGGTGGAGCGGGGCGGATGCGGTCTCGAGGAGGCGGCCGAGCGGATCGGCCCAGCCGCGGGCGTGGAGCCAGGGGTAGAGCCAGTCGGCCCAGTTGCGCTGGACGAAGAGGCCGCCGATGGAGATGCCGGAGCCGAAGATCAGGGAGCAGAAGGCGCCGGTGGTGGTGCCGAAGCGGCTGTAGAGGCCGAAGATCATGATGGGGCCGGCGCCGCCCATCCACATGGCCGTCATGATGGTGAGGAACATGTTGATGTAGTCGAGCTGCACGAAGAAGAGCGAGACGACGAAGAAGAAGACGCAGACGGCGACCGAGCAGAGGCGCAGCCAGCGGAGGTGTTGCGCGGGGGTGAGGGGCGTCTTGCGGAGGGGGAGGACGACGTCCTGGATGATGGTGGAGGCGGCGTTGAAGACGCGGGAATCGTCGGTCGAGAGCATGAGCATGATCATGAGCAGGCAGAAGAGGCCCATGAGGCCGACGGGCAGCAGGTGGTTGAGCGCCACGGGCAGCATCATCTGGTTGTAGAGGGTGCGGAATTTTTGGAATTCGAGGTTGGCCTGCGGGGTGGCGCCGAGGGTCTCGCGGACGGTCTCGAAGTAGGGGGTGTCGAGGTTTTGGGCGCTGGAGAGGGGCGGATCCTCGCCGATCTGGTGGCGCTGGACGGGGAGGGCGGCGATGCGCGCCTCGAGGGCCGCGCGTTGCGCGGGGTCGGCCACGGATTCGCCGGCGACCTGGCGGGTGAGATCGCGCCGGATCTCGTGGGCCTGGTCGGCGAAGTGCCGGTGGGTCATCAAGGTGATGAGCATGACGGCGAGCAGGAGGCAGGTGAGGCCGGAGAAGCCGTTGCGCCACTGGCCGAGGATGCCGGCCATCTTTTGTTCGTGGGGGGAGCGGCCGGCGCCGCTGGTGTCGTTGCCGATCCAGCTGGCGCGGTTGAGGATCTGGCTGACGATGGTGACGACGAGGGCGAAGAGGTTAAAATCGCGGAGCTGGTCGATGTCGAAGGGGTCGAGGAAACTCTCGCCGGGCACGCGGTCGAGCATGACGGGGGCGATGGTGTCGCCCCAGTTGAAGTGGAGGAAGATGTAGCCGGCGATGATGACGAAGATGGGGTAGCAGAGGAGGCCTTGGACGGAGTCGGAGATGAGCAGGGAGATGCGGCCGCCCGGCCAGATCACGACCATGCAGAGGCAGAGGACGACGAAGACGAGGATGGCGAAGGTGGGGAGGTTGACGCCGGCGATCGTGACGGTGTGGGGGAGGCCGAGGAAGTAGATGAAGAAGTTGGCCGCGACGGCGGGGCCGATCGCGTTGGTGAGCATCTCGGAGAGGGTGCGGAGGGAGGCGGCGACGATGCGGAAGGGGCGGTTGTAGCGCATCTCGAGGAACTGGCCGATGGAGAGGGCCCTGGTCTCGCGGAAGCGGTAGGTGCAGTAGCCGGTGAGGCCGATGATGATGCCGACCGGCACGACGAGAAATTCCCAGAAGGTGAGCGCGTAGCCGACTTGGTATTTTTGCTCCACGAGGGCGACGATGGTGATGACGCCGAGCACGGCGGCCATGTCGCCGACGGAGATGACGTAGCGGCCGGCGACGCGGCCGGCGGCGAGGAAATCCACCACGCCCCGGACGTAGCGTTTCGCATAAATCGAAAGGCCGAGAATGAAGAGGACGGGGATGATGACGATGAGCCAGTCGATGAGGTGCATGCGGGAAAGGGTGGCCGCTCACGGCATGGCGACGCGCAGGCGGAGGAAGACGCGGTCGGCGTGGGCGGGCGGGAGGGCGCGGGTGACGACCTCGACCCAGCCGGGGGGACCGTCGGAGCGGGAGTGGTCGGCGACGGGCGTCGTCCAGTCGACGAGGTCGGTGGATGCCTCCACGGTGTAGACGAGTTCGGAGCCGGTGCGCCGGGAGTGGGCGAGGGCCAGGCCCTCGTGCGGGGTGAAGACTGCCTCGGGGAGGGCGGCGGGTGGCAAGGGAGCGCGGGGAGGGAGGCCGAGCGCGTATTTGAGCAGGTTGGGTATGCCGTCGCCTGCGGGGGCGGCGTCGGGGGCGTGGATGGCGGGCGAGAGCAGGTCGGCGGGGCTGAAGGCGCGCAGGAGCCAGGTGGCGTAGCGCGGGGCGGGGGTGAACAAGTCCTCGGGCGCGGTGCGGAGGGCGAGGGCGCCGATCGAGGCCTGTTGCCAGCTGCCGGGGCGGGCGAACCCTACGTTGCGGCGGGCCTCGAGCACGAGGGAGGACGCGCCGGCGGGGCCCCAGCGGGTGCGGTCGGCGGTGAAGGAGCCGGCGTAGGTGCGGGCGTAGGTGGCGCCGGTGACGCGCAGGACGTAGGTGATCGGGGTGGCGGCGGGCGGGGCCGAGGGGGCGGGCAGGAGGGTGAGGAGTAGGCCGGTGGCCGGTGCGGGGAGCCGGTCGTCGACCAGGGGGGAGGACGCGGAGGGAGGGCCGCCGACCCGCTCGGCGTTGACCGAGGGTTGGTCGAGCTTGAAGCCGAGGTGGAGCTGGTCGCCGGAGAGGCGGAGGGCGAGGGCGTCGGGGGCGAGGAAGGAGCGCTCGGCGGTGGAGCTGAGCGAGAGCCGGAAGACGGCGGTGTCGGAGGAAAGGTCGGGGGTGGCGAGGAGGGCGAGATCGCGCACCTCGAGGGTGAGGGGGCGCTCGAAAAAGTTGAGCTCGGGCGAGACCGGGCCGGCGAGGAGGGCGGCGGCGTGGGCATCGTCCCGGGCGAGGAGGGTGGCGGCTCCGTCGGTCAGGGTGACGGCGCTGCGGGCGCCGCCGGCGGTCTCGCGGCGCCACCAAGTCTGGTCGGCGAAGGTCTCGTAGGCGCGGAAATCGTCGAGGAGGGCTGGTTGGCGGGTGACGGTCGCGAGGCGGGTCTCGACGTGGTCGCCGGGGGCGCCCTCGAGCGGGGTGTCGCGCCGGGCTTCGAGGACGAGGCAGGAATCGGCGTAGGGGCCCCAGGCGGAGCGCGGGGCGGTGAAGGAGCCGGCGCGGAGGATGCGGCCGAAGGCGCCGTCGAGGCGGAGGGCGTAGCGGATGGTGCGCGTGTCGTCGGTCGAGCCGGGCGGGAGCGGGGCGGGTTCGAGGGAGAGGTGGGCCGACTCCACCGCGCCGGGGAGGGGCACGATCTCGAGGGCGGCGGGCAGGGGGGAGGAGCCGGCGCGCGCGTCGGGCTGCGTGTCGGGCTGGTTGATTTTGAAGCCGAGGCGGGCCTCGCCGGCGGTGAGGCGCAAGGCGAGGGAATCGTCGGCGCGAAAGGGGCGGCTGACGCTGCTATTGAGGGCGAGGCGAAATTGGGCGGCCTCGGCGGGGGTGCCCGGGGAGGAGTGGGCGAGGCCGTGGAGGGCGATGGTGAAGCCGCGGTCGAAAAAGTTGAATTCGGAGGAGAGCTGGCCGGCGATGGCGGCGGTGGAGAACGCGGCGGGGGAGGTGCGGAGGACGAGGCGGCCCGAGGCGGTCGAGGGCTGGCCGCCGTTGAGGGTGAGCGGGGTCCAGTAGGGGGTGTCGGCGAGGCCTGCGGGCGCGTCGAATGCGTCGAGGGTGGAGGCGAGGGGCAGGGGGGCGTGGGAGACGTCCGGGCCGCGCGGGGGCGAGGCGGTGAAGTCGGCCTCGGAGTAGGCGATGCGGGTGAGGGTATGGCGGGTGAAGACGAGGACCTGGGTGGAGCGGGCGGCGAGGGTATCGGAGTGGGTTTCGGTGCGGCCGGCGTCCACGCGCAGGGCCACGCGTCCGGCGGGGGCGAGGCGGTTGGCGGAGTTGAGGTGGAGGGTGTAGGGCGCCGCGTCGCCGCCGCGGTTGATGAGCATGACGGAGAGGCGATCGCGGGCGTCGTCCACGGCCGCGTAGACGAGCAGAGGCGATCGATCGTCGGCGATGGACGGCGAGCCCTCGAGGTAGCGACCGGTGAAGTGGCGGGCGACGAGCTGGGTGTGCCAGTAGGACGGGCGGGGCGTGTCGCCATCGAACAGGCTGAAATCGGTGGGGCCGCGGAGATCGTGCTGACTCTCGCGGAGGCTCCAGGCGGAGGCGAAGAGCGCGCGGTGCCGCATGGCGAGGCCGTAGACGCCGGCGAACATCTGGCCGTTGCCCCAGGTGTGGACGGTGGCGCCGTGCTTGGAGTTGAACTCCCCGATCGCCCAGAGAAGGGCCTGGTCGCCGGAGCGGCCGAGGGCGGTGTTGGCGGCGGCGACGCGGGCGACGCATTGATCGATGCGCGAGCGGATATCGGCGAGGCCCTCCCAGGCGGGGTCGATGTTGTCGGCCTGCGGGTAGCGGTGCCAGGAGAGGCCGTCGCAGTAGTGGTAATCGCGGCCGGGGACGCGGCCGGCGATGTTGTTGACGCCGCCGAAGAGGCGCTCGTGGAGGCCCTGCTGGAAGTCCTCGCTGTCGACGCCGAAGATCTTGATGGACGGGTCCACGGCTTTCATGGCGGCGGCGCGGGGTTTGAAGTAGGCCTCGATGGCGGCGGCCATCTGGGCCTCGGTGGGGCGGGGCAGGCGGGCGGCGTCGGCGTCCTGGTTGGCTTCGAGCCAGGGCTCGTTGCCTATGCTCCAGTAGCGCACGCCGCGGCGGTGGGTGAGGTTGATGTGGCGGACGGCGGATTCGGCGCGGGAGACGGGGGCATATTGCGAGACCTGGATGAGCGGCTCGGCGCCGAGGGCGCGGATGCGGTCCACCCAGACGAGGAGCGCGTCGTCGCCGGGCGGGTTGTGGTTAAACGATCCGCCGCCGATGCGGATGAGGCGGATGCCGGCCTGGCCCGCGAACTGCATGACCTCGGCGGAGGGTTGTTCGGCGGCCTTGCCGATTTCCGCATACCAGAGGTTGTTCCCGACGAGCAGCGGGCTGATTTCCTGGGCGGGGGCGAGGGAGGCGAGCAGGCAGGCGAAGGGGAGGAGCAGGCGGCGCAGGGCGGGGGCGGGCATGGCGGTGATCCGGTCGAGGTCGCGCGGGGAAGCCGGGGTGGATCGGGAGGAGGCGGGGGCGAAAAAACGACGCGGGCGCCTCTCGCGAGGCGCCCGGTGTGGGATGGCGGGATGGCGTGCCCGGTCCGGGATCATGCGCCGGTCCGGGGCCCGCGACGGCGCAGGGCGGCGGCGCCGAGGCAGGCCATCCCGGCGAGGGCGGCGAACGAGGCGGGCTCGGGCACGGCGGTGGCTTGGATGGTGAAGGCGTCGATGCGGGCGGCGGTGGTGCCGCGGGCCTCGGGGGCGTAGAGGCCGAAGGCGTCGATGTTGCCCGAAGGCAGCGTGGTGGTGGCGCCGACGGAGAGCTGGGAGGTGGCGGCGAAGTTGAGGGCGGACCAGGTGGTGTTGGCGAAGTCGAGGCTGGCGGTGCTCCAAGCGGTGCCGCCGCCGCCGCCGGGGACGGTGGACGAGGCATACCAAGCGCCGCCGATGCGGACCGCGACGCCGAGGGCGGGGCCGTCGTTGCGCTGCTCCCAGCTGACGCTGGTGATGTTGAAGGCGGAGCGGTTGACGACGTGTTCTTCGGTGTAGGCGAGAAAGATGCCGCCGGCGCCGCCGAGGCCGAAGAAAGTGCGGCCGACGCCCGCCGGCGTGGCGGGGCCGTTGTTGACGCCGGCAAGGGAGGCGAGGTTCGACGGGCTGCCGCCGATCTCGGGCGAGATGCCGAAGGTGGTGCCGTTGAAAGTCTGGTTGGTCGCGGTGGCGGAGGCGTAGGCGAACCAGCCAAAGGTGTTCATGGCGGCGTTCGGGTTGGGGTTGGCGAGGCCGAAGATCTCGCGGTAGATCACACTCTGGGCGTGGGCGGCGGGGACGAGCCCGGCGCAGGCGGCGGCGAGGGTGGCGAGGCGGAGGAGGACTTTGGTTTGCATGCTGGGTTTGGGGTGAGGGGCGTGAAGGCGGGGAGAGCGATTCAATCGACGGGGCTGGGCGACGAGGGGCCGCGGCCGGCGAGGAAATCCTGCTCGGTGTAGTCGATTCTGGATACGGTGCCGGACTCGAAGAGCAGGACCTGGGTGGAGCGCGGGCCGATGCGGCCGGCGCGGGTGGGGCCGGGCCGGGAATCGAGGACCACGGGGACGGCGTCGCGCTCGACGGACGGGCGGCCGCCGAAGCCGAGGGCGAAGGCAACCTCGCGGTCGGAGAGATTGAGGAGCATGACGGCGATGCGTTTGCCGTCGTCGGCGCCGTAGACCACGAGGCTGTCGGCGGGGGACCGGGCGGGGATGTAGTCGCCGGAGAAATACCGACTGACGAGCTGCATGTGCCAGTAGGTGGGGCGGGGCGTGAGCTGCTTGCCGTCCACGAAACTGAAGTCGGTGCCGGTGCGGGAGCCGCCGTGCTCATACATGCTCCAGGTGGCGGCGGTGAAGGCGCCGTGCTCCATGGCGATGCCGTAGATGGCGCCGAACATCTGGCCGTTGCCCCAGGTGTGCACCTGGGGGCCGCCCTTGGCGTTGAATTCGGTGAGGGCCCAGACGAGGGCCTGGTCGCCGGTGCGCGCGTGGCGTTGGTTGACCCGGTCCACGATCTGGCGCGCGTAACGGGAGCGGACGCGGAACTCCTCGATCTCGGCGAGACCGGGCTCGGTCTCCGTCTGGGGGTAGCGGTGCCAGGCGAGCCCGTCGATGTAGTGGTAGGGTTTGCCGGGCACGCGGGCGCCGAGATCGAGCTCGGGGCCGAAGAGCTTTTCGTGGAACTCCTCGAAGAGGTCGCACTCGTCGGGGCCGAAGATCTTGATCGTCGGATCGACCGCCTTCATCGCGGCGGAGATTTTCTTAAAATAATCGGCGACGGCGGGGGCGAGGGTGGCGAAGTCGGGGCGGCCGTTCTGGAGCCAGGGCTCGTTGCCGATGCTCCAGTAGCGGATGGGCTCGCCGGCGGCGCGGCGCTGGTTGAAGAGGGCGACGAGGGCGGCGGCTTTTTCGGGGCCGCCGTATTGGGAAACCTGGAGGAGGGGTTCGGCGCCGATGCCACGAATCTGGCGCACCCAGGCGACGAGGGTGTCGTCCTTGGGCAGGTGGTGATCGTAACCGGCGCCGCCGATGCGCAGGAGGCGGACGCCGGCTTCGCGGGTGAGTTCCCACACCTTGGCGTTGGGGCTGTGATACCAGACGTTATTGCCGACGAGCAGCGGGCTGATGGGCGTGCGCGGGGCGGCGTCAAGGGCGAGGGGAACGGCGAGACCGCAGGCGAGCAGGGCGAGCAGGGAGCGGAGGGAGCGAGGTGGCATGGGGGAGGGAAAGGGAGTGCCCGGGGCGGTCGACCGAGAGGCGACCGCTTGGGGGAGGAAGAGCGCCCGGAGCGGGCGCGGGCGAGCGGGGCTGGCCCCGGGGATCAGGGCTGGACCGGGCTGGGCGGCGGGGCGGCGCAGATGGAGCGAATCTGCACCGCGACGGCGGCGTCTCCGCTGTGGTTGCCCTGAATCTGGAAGCCGGCGATGGCGGACCAGTCGGGGTTGGGCTGCATGTCGGGTGGACGGAAGCTTTGGCGCGCCATGTCGAGCTGGAGGGTGGTCCACTCGGTGCCGACCTTGGCGAGGTTGAGGACGAAGCCGGCGCCATGGCCCGAGCGGTCCATGAGGATGACGTTCAAGGTCTGGGCGCGATTCTCGGGCAGCGTGCGCAGGGTGATGAAGATGTTTTTGGCGCGGCTGACATCGACGAGCAGTTCGCCTCCGGCCCCGCCGGTGGCGGTGGCGGAGCCGGCGATCAGCACCCCTTCGGCCATGGTCTGGATCTGACCTTCCCAGCTGCCGTAGGCGTAGACGAAACCCTCGTGGTCCTCGAAGGATTTGATGGTGATGATGTCGCCCTCGTCGGCGGCGTGGAGCACGGGGGAGAGTGGCGCGAGACAGAGGGCGAAGGCGGCGGCGCAGGCGAGTAAGGAGCGCATGGGAGAGACGGGCGGAGTGGGAGGGGATGGTTGGGCGAACGCGGGGGTGGTTCTGGTGGGGTTAATCGATCTGAAAATGGCGCAGGCGAAGCTCGCCCTGGCGCATGATGGAGACGTGGCCATCGGCCCAGAGGCACTTGGTGGAGCTGCCGCCTGAGGCGCGCCAGCGGATGTGTCCGCCGGAGGAGGGCAGGTCGATGTCCGGCCCGCGCGCGACGGGATTATCACTGTTGGCGCCTAGCCTGTTGTAGATCCCGGCCACGGAATAAAGGTGGGTTTGAGGGTTGCCGTTGGCGCCCTGGCAACCATCCGCGAGCAAGACCTGTTGCGAGGCTCGGTTGGCGACAGTGCGTGGGACCAGCCGCGTGAAGTCGGAGGGGCGGGGGCCGGTGCCATTCCACTGCTGGAGGTCGCCCATGAAGTTGGGGTTGGCGGAGAAATGGAACTGACCGCCCGGGAGCGTGGCCGAGGGATCCTTGAATATCTCGGAGCGCGATTCGCCATCGGCGAACGTGGAACCGCGAAGGCCGACGTAGGGTTTGAGGATAATCGAGTAGTTGTTGCTTTGGGCGACGGCGGGCGGGAAGCGGTTCTTGTTATCGTTGGCGAAGAGCTCGATGGCGTTGCCGATCTGGCGGAGGTTGGCCACGCCCTGAACTTGTCGGGCGGAGGCGCGCACGCGGCCGATGACCGGGATCAGAATCCCGGCCAAAATGCCGATGATGGCGATGACCGTGAGCAGCTCGATCAGGGTGAAACCGCGGCGGTGGTTTCGTGGGCAAATACCTTGGGGGTTCATGGGGCGAGGAGGAGGAAGGCTTGCGCCGGCGCATCTGCGTTTCACGCGATCGGCGAGGGGAGTGGTGACGGGGCAGAACACGCGGGAACGGGGCGAATAAGCGAAAAAAGGGGCCGCGAATCAAGAAAAAAGTAATTAATTACATTTTGAACGCGAGCGCGTCTTTGGAGGGTGTTTTAAGTGAGAGGTTCCAGGCGGTTTTTTATCGGAGAGAATATGGGGTTAATGCTTGTTTTGGAGCGGCTAGAACGTTTTGAGATTGTTGTGGTCACGGCTGCTTTCAGCCGTGCAGACGGCGCTCCGCGCCGCAGCGAAATGAACGGCTGGGGACAGCCGTTTCCACACCAGCAAACAGGGCCGGATCGGGGAATCCGGACCGCCGGGAAGTGAG
>JALOTV010000383.1 GCA_025457685.1 Opitutaceae bacterium | reverse complement strand
GCCGACGAGAAAATCGATGGTGCGCTGCTGCGTGAGATCGAGGGAGCCGAGGAGCGACTGGAACTTCGGCGTGAGCGCCTCCTTGCGGAGAAACGGGGCGAGCTCGACGGCGAGCGCGGGGTCGTAGGCGAAGGGGAATTGCTCGGCGCCGGGTTCGAGGAAGAAGTCGAACGGGTTGTACACGGCCATTTCCGCGACGAGGGAGACCTCGACGGAGAAATGGCGCACCTTTTCGGGGAAGACGAGGCGGGCGAGGTAGTTGCCCTGGGGATCCTGCTGCCAGTTGATGAAGTGGCCGGAGGGCTCGACCTTCAGTGAGTAGCTCAGGATGGGCGTGCGGCAGTGCGGCGCGGGCCGCAGGCGGACGATCTGGGCGCCCAGGGTGACGAGGCGGTCGTAGTTATACGCGGTGCGGTGATGGAGGGCGACGTGGATGGCCATGCGGGATGTGAAGTTGCGGGAGCCTGCGTCTGATTAGCAAGACGCGGGCCGCGTACGAATTTCTTTCATGCGACGCGGGTGGCGGGCAGTCGCAGCACGGATTGCCGCCTAGACTGCATGGGGGATGGTGGAGAGTCCGGTAAATCGCTAAGCTGTGGCAGTTCTGGTGCTTCTTAGAAAATTGCTCCTGTTGCCGCGTGCGATGCCTGGGTCGATTTGTGCATGAGAGCACTCGCATACTTTCGAGTGAAACTCACAGCCGCCGGTGCCGTAGAGTTGAATGGCTGACGCGGACCAGAACTGCGCCGGCTCAAAAATTACCGC
The DNA here is from genome assembly GCA_025457685.1 of Opitutaceae bacterium. GTDB lineage: Bacteria > Verrucomicrobiota > Verrucomicrobiia > Opitutales > Opitutaceae > IMCC26134_A. The sequence goes on along the minus strand of JALOTV010000383.1, from coordinate 1,920 downwards.
CCATGGGGTGGGCGGTCAGTTAGGGAACAAAGCCCCCGGGGAACCCCGGGGGCTTTTAACTGCAAGCCATGACGAATCTGATGCGTTTCTACGATGGTTGCCGGCCGGCATGGACACACCTTTTCCACGCCACCACGTTTGCAATGCAGCTTTGTGCCGGCGAGTGGCGTGCGTGACGGTGGGCAGAGCGCGGATGTCGCGCATTTTTGCATGGTCAGAGGCGGGCGGCCCGGAATGAATGAAGAGACTTCATTTTATCTGCGGCAGCTGGTGTCCCCACTATGCGCGAAACATTTTCCTCAACAGCTTCATCCCGCGTGTGCCGTGTCGCGCTCATATCCCCGAAGGGGCCGCTTTATCGCCACCGGGGAGGCATCTGGAAAAAATCGCTGCGCTATCAGCCGCTTACATTGACCACGCTGGCGGCGCTGATCCCGGCGGATTTTCCCCACACGATTCGGTTGATCGATGAAGGCATCGCCGATGTGCCACTGGATTTGGAGGCCGACCTTATCGGACTGACCGTTATCACGGGCACGGCCAAGCGTGCCTACGAACTCGCGGATCATTTCCGCGCGCGAGGGATCACCGTCGTACTCGGCGGACCGCATGTGACACTCATGCCGGAGGACGCGCAGCCGCATGCCGATGTGATTGTGAAAGGGTATGCCGAGGATGCGTGGCCGCAGCTTTTGCGCGACTTCGCCGCGGGTGAGCTCAAGCCGCGCTATACGCAGGCTCCTGACCTGGATATCGGTGGGCGTCCTTTCCCGCGTCGCGAGCTGCTGCCGTCGAAAAATTTCCTCACGAACAACGTCTTCGAGGCGACGCGCGGTTGCGTGCATGCGTGTGATTTTTGTGTCGTGCCGACGGCGTGGGGACGAAAGCCGTTTCAGAAACCAGTCACCGAAGTGGTCGCCGACATCCGCCAGCATGGCGCCCGGAAGTTGATCTTCATCGATCTCAATCTCATCGCCCACCGCGGGTACGCGAAGGAGTTGTTCACGGCGCTCATACCACTGCGGTTGCAGTGGTACGGACTCGCGACGGTGCTGCTGGCCGACGATCTGGAGCTGCTGACACTCGCGCAGCGCAGCGGCTGCAAAGGACTGCTCATGGGGCTCGAATCGATTTCAACGGCGAATCTCAAGGCCAACCACAAGGGATTTAATTCACCGGAGTCGTATGCGCGCGTGGTCGAGCGTCTGCACGCGCATGGCATCGCGCTGCAGGGGTGTTTCGTCTTCGGTCTCGATGACGATCATCCCGACGTGTTTTTGAAAACGGCTGAGTTTGCGGTGCAGGCGAAAATCGATCTGCCGCGTTTCGCGGTCGTGACGCCGTTTCCGAATACGCCGCTTTATCTCCGGCTCGAAGCGGAGGGCCGCATCCTGACGAAGAACTGGGAGCTCTACGACGCGCAGCATGTGGTTTTTCAACCCAAGCACATGACGGTGCAGCAACTGCAAGAGGGCGTGGAGGCGGCGTGGAAACATGCGTACAGCTACCGCTCCATCTGGCGGCGCCTGCGGCATTCGCCCGCGCCTTGGCCGGTGCGCATCGGCACGAATCTGGGCTATCGTTTTTATGCGAATAATCTGAGCCGTTTCTACAATTGCGACTGGATCATCGGTCGCACGCGCAACGCGCCGTTTGTGCAGCCGGCATCGGTCGGCGCGGAATCGAGCGCCGAGCAAACGAGCGAGGTTCTTCGCTGATGCGCGTCACGTTGATTCATCCCTGCATCGGGCGGCGGCGCGGTGATCGCAGCTACATCCGCACGTGGCAGATGGAGCCACTGCCGGCGGCCACGCTGGCGGGACTGACTCCGCGTGACGTCGAGATCAGGTTCTACGACGATCGCATGGAGGAAATTCCCTTCGATGAAGCCACCGATCTGGTGGCGATCAGCGTCGAGAC
>JALOTV010000088.1 GCA_025457685.1 Opitutaceae bacterium | reverse complement strand
AGGGTGCCGAGGCCCCAGATGAGGTGGTAGCAATCGACGCCCACGACCTCGCGGTCCGGGAAACAGCCGGCGATGATCTCCAACGCGCGCGCATCGGGCCCCGGCTGACGGAAGGTCGGCACGAGCACGGCGCCATTGATGATGAGAAAATTGGCGTAGCTCGCGGGCACGCGCTGACGGTTGAAGCCGAAGGGACGCGGCATGGGCAGCTCGACGATGTCGAACTTTTTGCCCTCGGGGGTGCGGAAGGATTTGAGGCGCTCCAGGTTCTCCGCGAGGATGGCGTGGTTCTTGTCCTTCGTGTTTGGCTCCACGCAGGTGATGAAGCCGTCGGGCTTGTAGAAACGCGTGATGTCGTCGATGTGGCCGTCGGTGTCGTCGCCGATGATGCCGTCGCCCACCCAGTAGATGTGCGTGGCGCCGAGGTAATCGCGCAGGGCCTGCTCGATCTGCTGCTTGGTGAGGTGGGGATTGCGGTTCTTGTTGAGCAGGCACTGCTCGCTGGTGAGTAGCGCGCCCTGGCCGTTCACGTCGATGGAACCGCCTTCGAGAATCATGTCGTTCACGAAGCGGCGCAGCTTGGTGACCTTCTCGATCGAGGGCGGGATCTCGTTGTCCAGATCGTAGGGCGGGTATTTGCCGCCCCAGGCGTTGTAGGCCCAGTCGGTGAGGGCAACTTCGCCGGTCTGGGTGTGCTTCACAAAGATCGGCCCGTGGTCGCGGCACCACGCATCGTTGGTCGGGTGGTCGTAAAACTCCACGCGGGACATGTCGGCCTGGGCGCGTTCGCACAGCCTACGCGCACGGGCGTGAAGTTTTTTCGCGGCGTTGATGCGCACCTTCTGGAAGCGCGCGATGGTGGCCACGATGCGGGCGAAGTTGTAGGGCACGGGCCGGAACTGGCCGGGCCACGAGGCGTAGTTGTGCGGCCACGACAGCCAGATCGCCTCCTGGGGTTCCCACTCGGCGGGCATGCGGAAACCGAGCGAGGCGGGAGTGCCGGCGGTCGTCCGCGCGGCGGCCCGGGCCTTGGCCGGTTTGGCGGCGCGGGCGGGCGCGGCGGGCGCTTCAGCCTTGGCGGAGCTGGATGCTTTGACCGGTTTGGCGGATTTGGCGGAGGCTTTGGCCATGGGAGATAGACTCAGACGGTGCGGTCGATGAAGCGCTTGGTGAGATCGCCGTAGGCGTCGATGCGACGATCACGGAGGAACGGCCAGTGCGTGCGCGTGACGTCCACCTTGGCGATGTCCACCGGGACGAGCAGGACCTCCTCCTTGTTGACCGATCCCTTGGCGAGGATCTGGCCGGAGGTGCCGGCGACAAAAGACTGTCCCCAGAACTCGAGGCCGTCGCCGCCCACGCCGTCGAGGATTTCGTGGCCGATGCGGTTGATCGCCGCGACGTAGCAGCCGTTGGCGACCGCGTGGGAGCGCTGGATGGTTTCCCAGGCGCCATGCTGGTTGACGCCATACTCGGCCTTTTCCTTGGGATGCCAGCCGATCGCGGTCGGATAAAACAGGATCTCGGCGCCCTGCATGGCGGTGAGGCGGGCCGCCTCGGGATACCATTGATCCCAGCAAATGAGCACGCCGATGCGGCCGAACTTCGTGTCCCAGGCGCGGAAACCGGTGTCGCCGGGCGTGAAGTAGAACTTCTCGTAGAAGAGCGGATCATCCGGGATGTGCATCTTGCGATACACGCCGAGCACGGAGCCGTCGGCGTCGATGATGACCGCCGTGTTGTGGTAGAGACCACTGGCGCGTTTCTCAAAAAGCGAGGCGATCACGACCACGCCGTGTTTCTTGGCCAGCTTCTGAAACGCGACCGTGCTCGGGCCGCCGGGGATGGCCTCGGCGAGGGCGAAGTTGGCGTGGTCCTCGCTCTGGCAGAAATACTGCGAGGTCACCATCTCTTGGGTGCAGATGATCTGGGCGCCCTGGCGGGCGGCTTTTTCCGCAAGCGCGAGCACCTTGGCGAGGTTGGCCTTGGGATCGGCCACGCAGGCGTGCTGGAGCAGGCCGAGCGTCACGGTGGTCTTGGAGGCGGAGGTTTTCTTCGCGGCGGGCATGGGCGTAGGAATTTTTCGGATACGGCGGCCGGACGCGGCTTAGTAAACGACCTTGTTGAGCGGATACTCCACGATGCCTTCGGCTCCGTGGATCTTCAGGGCGGGGATGATTTCGCGCACGACCTTCTCGTCGATGATGGTCTCGAGCGCGATCCAGTCGGGGTTGCTCAGCGGCGAGATGGTCGGGTTGCGCAGCGCGGGCAGCTGGGCGGTCACCACGTCGAGCGCGGCGCGGGGCAGGTTCATCTTGAGCCCCACCTTGCTGCCGGCCTCGAGGGCGCCCTTGAGCATGAGCGCGATGGTCTCGATCTTGCGACGCTTGGCGGGATCGGCCCAAGATGCCTTGTTGGCGATCAACTTGGTGTTGGTCTCGAGCAGCGTGTCCACGATGCGGAGCTTGTTGGCCCGCAGCGAAGAGCCGGTCTCGGTGATGTCCACGATGGCGTCCACCAGGTCGGGCACTTTCACCTCGGTGGCACCCCAGGAAAACTCGATGTGCGCGGGGATGTTGCGCTCGGCGAACCAACGCTTGGTGGTCTCCATGAGCTCGGTCGCCACGCGTTTACCGGCGAGATCGGCGGCGGTCTTCACCGGCGAGGCCTCCGGCACGCACAGCACCCAACGCGATTTCAGAGTGGAGGCGCGGCTGTAAACGAGGTCGCACACCTCGACGACGTCGGCGTTGTTTTCCTGCACCCAATCCCAACCGGTCAGGCCGCAGTCGAAAAATCCGTGATCGACGTAGCGCGCGACCTCCTGGGCCCGCACGAACCGGCCGTCGAGTTCGGGATCGTCGATGGACGGCTTGTAGGAGCGTGAGCTCGTGGTGATCTTCCAGCCGGCTTTGGCGAAAAGCGCTTTGGTCGATTCTTCGAGGCTGCCCTTGGGCAGGCCAAGCATGAGGAGCGGTGCGGAGGCGGACATGGCCCAACGGAGCGGCCGCGCGCAGGGTGCTTCAAGAAAAAACACATGGCCTTCCGACCTCATCGCGCAACGACCCGAAAATCGGTCACCGGTTGACTCTTTACAATTCCGGCCAAATGTAAAAAACAGGGTTCGGTCACGCAAATCTGCGCGGTCAAATCCTTAGCCAACCCTCGTCATCCCACCAACGTATGAGCACCGAGCCGCAACCTCTGATTCTGATCGTCGAAGATGAACCCGAGCTGGCCAAGCTCATCGCCAGTTACTTGGAAGAAGAGGGCGGCATGCGCACCCAAGTCTGCCACCGCGCACAGCAGGCCGCACGTTACCTGAAGGGCAACTTCGCCAATTTATTGCTTCTGGATATCACTTTGCCCGACAAGACGGGCTTCGAACTGCTCGAGGAGTTACGTGCGGAAAACATCACCATCCCGGTCATTTTCGTGACCGGCAACAGCATCGAGGAAAGTAAAGTCCGCGGCCTCAACATGGGCGGCGACGACTACGTCACCAAACCCTTCAGCTACCCCGAACTGGTCGCGCGCATCCGAGCCGTCCTACGCCGGGCCGAAGGCAGCGGAGATCTCTCGCTGACCAAAAACGTCTCCATTTCGGACGAGCCCTTCGAGTTCTGCCAGGCGCGCATCAATCCCCAGCGGCTCGAGATCACCCTGCCCGATGGCGCCGTCGGCAAGATCGGCCGCAAGGAGATCGGCATCATGGCACATCTGCGCGCACACGAGGGCGAGGTCATTCCCCGCAAGGCTCTCATCCACGCCGTCTGGGGCATCCACGCCAACGTGCGCAGCCGCTCGCTCGACCAATACATCGTGAAGGTGCGTGAGTTTTGCCGCGCCAGTCCGGTGGGCGTCGACGCGCTGCGCACTGTCCACGGCATCGGTTACATCTTCGATCCCGAAGGTAAGCACCGCGACACGCCGGCCAAGGCCGGATAAGCTTTCGCCTACTGGCGAAGTCTTTTTCCAAGCGACGGGGACGTCACGATCCTGCTTCGCTTAACGTTGTCGCATGTCGCGGGATCACACCCTGAGCGACGGTGCATTCGCGGTTTAGCCCCGCGCTTTTTGTGGCCAAGCCCCGCGCGGATGGCTCTCGTGCCGACCATGCGCCTACTGATTTCCAACGACGACGGTATTCGTTCCCCTTTTCTGCATGCCCTGACCCGCGCACTTGTCGCCGCCGGCCATGAGGTCTGCGTGGTCGCTCCGCTCCGCGAGCAAAGCTGGACGGGCGCTAGCAAATGCCGGCACCGCCCGGTGGCTTCCGCCGTGGCCGACCACGGACTGGGCGTGCCCACCTGGACGGTGGACGGCACGCCGGCGGACTGCGTGAACATCGCGCTCGCCCATCTCCTGCCCGGCGGGCCGGCCTCGTTCGATGGCGTGGTCTCGGGCATCAACTACGGACTCAATACCACGCTCGGTTTTATCTCCGCCAGCGGCACGATCGCGGCCGCCTGGGAGGGCGCCCTTCACGGCCTGCCTGCCATGGCCTGCTCGCAGGATCTGGACTACGACGAGTGGAACGCACTGACCGCCACCCAGTCGCTCGACGGCCTGGCGTCCACCCGCGCCACCATCGAGGCGAGCGCGGCCCACGCGGCGCGTCTGGCGGGCGAACTATTTCCCGTCACGGGGCGCGGTCGCTTCGTCGTGCACAACTTGAATTTCCCGCGCCCGTGCACCGCCGCTTCGCGCGTGGTCCGCACCGTGCCGGCCCGCGTGCGGGTGCCCGGACTTTTCAGTCCCGCGGCGGACGACGGCACGCACCGTTTCGTGTTTACCGATGCGATCGACCAGTCGCCGGCCGACTTGATCACGGACAAGGCCACCGTGGCCGCCGGACACATTTCCCACAGCGTGCTGGACTACACCCGCCTGTAGAAAAACCAGGCGACCTGCGCCGGCACTCTGCAGACCGGCGCGGTCGTCGCGAGCAGGCTCACTGCGCCTGCTTGGCGACTTTGAATTCCTTGGGCTTCTCGCCCTTGGGCAAAGCCAACAAATCGTAGTCGCGCGCGCCGGTGATGAGCACGTCAGCGAACTGCCCGACCGGCAGGGTGCGCGGCACATAGACGCGACCGTCGATGTCCGGCGCGTCGGCCTCGCCGCGGGCCACCCCGGGCTCTTCGACCAGCACGCGGAGGGTTTTGCCCACATAGCGCTCGCTCACCTCGGCGGCGATCTCGCGCTGGAGCGACATGGTCTTTCGGTAGCGGGCGTCCTTCAGCTTCGTGGTCAACTGGTCATCCATCTTGGCCGCCTTGGTGCCCTCTTCCTGGGAGTAACGGAACACGCCCAAGCGCTCAAATTTCGTGTCGCGGATAAACTCGCAGAGCTCCTCGACGTCGGCCTCGGTCTCGCCCGGGAACCCGACGATGAACGTGGTGCGCACCGCGATGCCCGGGATGCCGGCGCGGATGCGCACGATGAGGTCGCGGATGTATTGGCTGTTTGTCTCGCGCTGCATGCGCGTGAGCATGTTGTCGCTGATGTGCTGGAGCGGGATGTCGATGTAGCGGGCGACCTTGGGGCACTCGGCGATGGTCTTGATCAACTCGTCCGACCAATGCGCCGGATGGGTGTAGAGCAGACGGATCCAGAAATCGCCTTCGATCGCGTTGAGCTGCCGCAGCAGCGTGGTGAGCGCGGTGCCGCGTGAGGAGTCCACCGGCGAGCGGGGATTCGGGCGCTGCTCCCAGGTGTCCATTCCGAAGTAGGTCGTGTCCTGCGAGATCAGGTTGATCTCCTTCACACCCTCGGCGACGAGCTGGCGTGCCTCCGCCACCACGCTCTCGACCGAGCGCGAACGATGGCGGCCGCGGATCTGCGGGATAATACAGAACGCGCAAGGGTGGTTGCAGCCTTCCGCGATTTTGATGTAGGCGAAATGCTTCGGCGTGAGACGAAAGCGCGGCGTGTCGTAGTCGGGGATGTAGGTGCTGCGACCCTCGATGTAGTTTTGCGGCGCCTCGCCCTTGGAGCGCTTAAAGCCGGTCAACTCCTCGATGATCGGCGCCACCTTGGTGATTTGATCGAGGCCGATGAACGCATCCACTTCGGGCAACTCGGCCGGCAGCTCTTTGGAGAAACGCTGCGACATGCAGCCGGCGACGATGAGCTTTTGTCCGGAACGACGCTTCTTCATCCCGCGCGCCTCGTGGGCCTCGAGGATGTGGTTGATCGACTCCTCCTTGGACGAATCGATGAACGAGCAGGTGTTCACGATGACCACGTCGGCGTGGTCCTGATCGGGGACGACCGTCATGCCGGCCTGGTGCAGGTGGCCGATCATGATCTCGCTATCGACGAGATTTTTGGCGCAACCCAGGGAAACGAGAGAAACTTTGACCGAGCTCATGGCGGACGGGACTAAATGCGGACGGAGATGACGAACGGAACGGGATGGAAAAGCGCGCGAGGCGAAAAACGAAAAACCGCGGCTCCTGTGAGGGCCGCGGTTTTTGGCGGAGACGCCGGCCTTACTTCTTGGCCTTGGCGGTCTTCTTGGCGGCCACCTTCGCGGCCTCCTTCTTGCGCTTCAAATAAGCGAGACGACGCTTCTTCTTGATACCTTTGTTGTATTGTTGGCCCATGGTGAGAGTTTGGTGAAAGGGAGAACAACGCGCCGCCCTCGCCGGAGAGTCAAGCGGGGTTTCAAACGATGTTGCACTAGGGCCCCCATCCAGGCGTCCGATGTTTTTTTGAAAAAGCGCTTGCTCCGAGATGTCGAAGCTCTCTTTCTCTCGCCTCCCAACACGCAGCTGTAGCTCAATTGGATAGAGCATCTGACTACGGATCAGAAGGTTTGGGGTTCGACTCCCTACAGCTGCGCCACTTTAAAAAAACCCGCAATTTTAACAGGTTGCGGGTTTTTTATTTTCCCGTGTGCGGGCATGAAAAACCCGCCGTGACCAAGGTGGGGCGGCGGGTTTTTCGGGTGGTGTCCTGACCCCGACACCGGGGGTGAAACGCTAACCGCGGTTTGTGGCCGCGATGCGGAAGCTTCGCGCAAACCGGGCCTCAGGCCACGTCGGTCAGAGTGGTGAGAGAGGCCGAGTGGCGGCGCACCTTCTTGAGTTCATGACGCTTGGCCAGCATGCGATCGAGTTTGTCCACGAGAAGGTCGACGGACTTGTGGCACTCATCGGAAGCTACGGAGGCGTTGAGGTCGGCGCCATTCACCGAGATATGCCCTTTTGCGGTGAAGCGGTGGGCCACATCCTGCTTGGGATCGCATTCCAGTTCCACGCGCATGCGGATGATGCGCTCCTCGTGGCGGAAGAGACGGTCCGTCTTGTCGTGGACGAACTGCTTCAGCGAGGGGGTGAGATCGAGGTGGATGCCGGATACGATCAGGTCGTTGTGATTCATGATTTCTTTGGGATCTGGGTTTACCTTGGCCAGAAGGGGTGCGAAGCCGTGGCCATGCGCACGCTTCGAAACAGGTTCTCCGACTTTGCCGTCATCATCGTGACGGGGGGCTCCTCCGGGATTGGGAAGGCGTTCATCGAACACGTGAGAAAGCTGAATCCGGACGTGGTCATTTGCAACCTTTCGCGGCGCGAACCCGCGCTTTTTTTCACTCAGCTTAAGGTGCGCCACATCCCGGCTAATTTGAGTGATGCGGCCTCTCTTTCACACGCCTCCGGACACTTGGCCCAGCTGCTCGATTCGGAGCTGCCCCCCGGCAAGATCATGCTGATCAACAACAGCGGCTTTGGCGGCTACGGCCGGGTGGACGAGGTCGGCCGGGATCACCAGTTGGAGATGATCGATCTAAATGTGCGCGCCGTGGTCGATTTGACCGCTCGGCTCCTGCCTGCGCTGCGTCAGCGCGGCGGCGCGGTGCTGAACATCGCCTCCACCGCCGCCTTTCAACCCACCGCCTACATGGCCACCTACGGCGCCACCAAGGCCTTTCTGCTCCACTGGAGCCTCGCCCTCGGCGAGGATCTTCGCAAATCGGGCGTGCGCGTGCTCGCCGTGTGTCCCGGCCCCACCGCCACCGAGTTTTTCCAACGCGCCGGCATGCAAAAAGGCGCCGTCAGCGATCGCTGGGGGCAGACGCCTGAGCAGGTCGTGAACGAATCGTTCCGCGCCCTCGAACGAGGTCGCCGCCAAGTCGTCTGCGGCTGGGTGAACTGGACCATGGCCACGCTGGCGTCCCGCCTGCCCAAACCCTGGGCCGCACGCTTGGGCGCGGCCGTGCTCGCGCGCTTCCGGTTGAGCCGCGTCGCACGCGCGGAGGCCGGCGCATGACCCCGGATTCCCCGCCCGAAGACGACGGCACCTACGGCGGCCGCAAACGGGTCTGCGCCTGGCCGCCTCGCGTCCAAGATCCGGCCCGCGTGCGCCAGATCACCGCCGACGAACTCAAATCCTGGATCGCCACCGAGGACGACGAGGTGCTGGCCATCAACAAACCCGGCGACGTCGTGTGTCACCCGTCCAAGGCCGGACCGTGGTCCAGCCTCGCCGGCGCGGTCAAGGCCGGCTGCGGGCTGGAGAAAGCGCACCTGGTTTTCCGTCTCGATCGCGAGACGAGTGGAGTGGTGCTCTTCGCCAAGACCGAACGCGCGGCCAGCCGCCTGCAGAAGGCGATGCAGGAGCGGCGCATCAAGAAGACCTACCTGGCTGTATTGACTGGAGAACTACAGGGCGAGGTCGCCGTTGACCAGCCGCTAGGCGACGACGAGCACAGTCCGGTCTTCGTCAAGGCGACAGTCAGACCCGATGGGAAAGCCGCCCGTTCCCGCTTCCGGCCGCTGGCCGCGGCCGGCGGCTTCACCCTCGCCGAAGTGCGCATCGAGACCGGCCGCAAACACCAGATCCGGGCCCACGCCCAGTGGCTGGGCTACACCGTGGTCGGCGACAAGATCTACGGCCCCGACGCACGCTGCTACCTGGAGTTTATCGACGCCGGCTGGACGCCCGCGCTCGGCGAGCGACTCCTCCTCGAACGCCAGGCCCTGCACTGCGCGCGCATCGAGCTAGAGGGCAACGCCGAGGGTCTCGGCGCTCGGCACTGGAGCGCGCCCCTCGCCGAGGACTTGCGGGCCTTTTGCCGCCTGCGCATCGGCACCGCCGCAGAGGCCGCGCTTCAAACTTGGGAAGCGCAGTCGTTCTAGCCGAATCAAAAAGGGAAACCGATTGAGAAGTGCAGCGTGCCCACCGGGTCGCCGTCGCGCCGGTCGAGGTTGCGTCCGTATTCGATGCGCAAGGGACCGATCGGCGACTGATAGCGCAACCCTGCGCCGAGGGTGAAAAGGATCTCGTCGCCCGGCCAGTCGGCGAACTCCCGAGCCGTGCCAAGCACGTCGGCAAACAACACCGCCGTCCACTGGCCGGTCACGAGTTGCTCGAACTCAAGATTGGCAAGCCAGCTGCTCCTCACCCCGACGAAACGCCCGGATGCATCGCGCTGCGTAGCCTCGCCTTCGGTGTAGCCACGAATCGAGCTCTCGCCCCCAGGGAAAAACAATTTGTTCACCGGGACGTCGTCCCCGCCGCCGGCCACGATACCCTGCGTGACGCCAGCATGCAGCCAGCGCTCGGCTCCGGAATGATCCTCGCCGACACCGCCCAGCGGCCTGTGCCAGGACCAGGCGAGCTCCACTCGCTCGAAACTCGCGTCGCCGCCGAGTTCGGAAAGCGCCGTCTCCGAACTGGCCGACCAGCGCTGTCCCTTGCGCGGCCGGATCGGGTTGTCCCGCAAATCGCGCCGCAGTCCGACCGTGATCGACGACACCGCGGTGTTGTCCAGTTCGCCCGAGTTCCGACCGAGTTCCACATCGTCGGCCCGCAACACCTCGTAGGTCGCGCCGACCGTGCCGCGCGCGTCGATCCAGGGCACATCCCGACCGGCCTCCACGCCCGCGCCGTATTCTTGCCGGATAAACGACGCCTCTTCCCTGCGCAGACCAAAGAGCCGCGCCGAGCCCTCCACCGTGTCGTTGAACAACGTGGGCACGGTGTAACGATACTCGCCGCGCGTGGCCTTCATCGACTGCGCCACTTCCACGCGGTCACGATGCGCAAGCCCCCACAGGTTGTTGCGGCTCCACTCCGCCACACCGCGCGCCTGCTCGTAGCTTCCGTAACCGATCAACCAGGACGCGGTCCACCCCGCCTCCTCGGCCAGCTCGAAAACCACCGGGCGCGGCCCGCCCTCGCCGCCATCGGCATCGGAGCCGTTCGCCTCCACTCGCCGCCATCGGCATCGGAGCCGTTCGCCTCCACGGTGCGAAACACTCCGAGGCGCGCGAGCCGCAGTCGCGTGGCGTCGATCTCGGCGGGATCGTAAGGCGCCCCGTGAACGAGTCCTCGGGCGCGCGTCTCAAGCGTCGAGACGCGGGTCTTCACCGCGCCGGAAAACCTGACTTCACCTATTGTCCACGCTGCGCCGGGATCCACCTCCGCGACGGCGGTGACCGGGCGCTCGCCTTTCGCATCCGGCGATTCCGCCGGCTCGGCCCGCCAGCGCACGCGCGCCTCCGCGTATCCGGCGCGATGATACGCCGCTCGCGTCGCCTGCGCCAGATCCATCGCGAGCGCGCGCGTCCAGGCAGAGCCTGGCAGATAGTCGGGCACGCCGCCCAGTGACGCGCCACCGCCGGTCACCTCCGCGCGCCAACCCACGACCCGCCAACGCGGCCCTTCGGTGACAGTGACGACGAGATTCACCTCGCCGCCACCGGCCTCGGGAAACGAGGCCACCACCGAAACGTCCGCCTCGGCGAGGCCGCGCGCGCGCAGCTCCTCCCTCATGCTTTCGGCGGCGCGCCGCATTTTATCCTCCGACCAAGACCGCGCCGCCGCCGTGGTGTAGAGACCGGAGTCGGGACGGAAAAATCTCGCCGCCTCGTCTTCGCCCATCTCGGTCAAACCTTTGAATTCCACGTCCGCCACCACCGCGCGAACGCCGGGCTCCGCTCGCAGCCATACCCGGCGCGCCAAAAGGGGCCGGGGCAAAGGCTCGGTCAGCCGCCCATCGAGAAGCGCCTCACCGCGCGCGCCGTCCGGCGTCTCCCAGCGCACCCGCACCGCCGCCTGATGGTAGCCCCGCTCCACCAGCTCGGAATTCAAAACCAGCGCGGCATCCTCGATGAACCCCGCATCCACCAAGGCCGGGCGCGTGCCGTCATCCAGCAGCAGGGAAAGGGAGCGCTCCATCTCCCGGTTGCCGAGCAAGCCGAACCCCCGCACGTCCACCTCCGCCGTCGGGGCGGCGGACGCGGGCGCGCTGCCGAGACACATCATCGCCGCCGCGTAAACGAGAGCTCGATCAAGGCGCATGCGTTGCCTCCGTTTCGGTCTGCGCGGGTGCCTCGGCCACAGGCGGCCGACCGCTCAGCTTGCGACGCAACCCGGCGTTGTAGGCGTCGAATTCATCGTATTCCCCGGCCAACGACCACTTGTCGTTCAACTTGAATTCAAAACCGTAGGTCTCCCGACCCTGGCGCGACACGCGTTCGCCC
>JALOTV010000087.1 GCA_025457685.1 Opitutaceae bacterium | reverse complement strand
GCTCAACTCCCGAACCACGCGCGCGCCGCCTCAAGGTCGAGCGCGATCTGCGCGCGCAGTTCGTCGATGCCGGCGAACTTCCGCTCCGGTCGCAAAAACGCCAGCCAGTCGGTGCGCAAAAAATCGCCCGGACCGTAGGGGCAATCGTCGAGTAGATGAACCTCGAGCTGGGGCGAGATCGCCTGCTCCACGGTCGGCCGCAAACCGTAGTTCGCCACCGCGCGGTGAGGCGCATCCCCGCCCTCCGCGCGACGCACCGTCACCACGTAAACGCCCAGCCGGGGCTGCAAATCCGGCGACCACGGCAGGTTGAGCGTGGGAAAGCCCAGGGTGCGCCCCAGCTGCTTCCCGCCCGCCACCACGCCTTCGCTTCCGTAGGCCGAGCCGAGCAACACGTTCGCCGCGTCGATGCGCCCCTCGGTCAGCAGCGCACGGATCCGCGTGCTGCTGATCGGCTCTCCGTCACCGTTGATGCGCGGCGCGCTCACCACGTGGAGGCCGAGTTTCTTCGCCTCCGCGACGAGCAACGCCACGTCGCCGCGGCGACCCTTGCCGAAGCGCCAGTTCTCGCCGACGTAAACGGTGTGCAGGCTCGGCAGGTTCGCGCGCAAATGCGGCAGCAGGTCCTCGGCCTCGATGCTGGCGAAGGCGGCGTCAAAGGGCTGCACGATCACGCCCGCCACGCCCTGCGCGAGCAGCGCCGCCACGCGTCGCGGCCGATCCATGATCAACCGCACCGGCGCCTCGGGCCGGAAGAGCCGGCTGGGGTGCGGATCGAAGGTCAACACCGCCGCCACGCCGCCGCTGCGCCGCGCCGACCGCGCCGCCGAATCGATCACCGCCTGGTGCCCGAGGTGCACGCCGTCGAACATGCCGATGGCAAGGTGCAGAGGCCGGCGGCCTGCAAGCGCGGAGGCGGCGGCGAGACTGTTGAAAACGTTAGCCACGGAAGTCGGATAGAGGGCCCACGAAACACACGAAAAGACACAAAAAACGAACCGTTACGGCAGGTATTCTTTTCGTGATCTTTCGTGTGTTTCGTGGGCAAAAATTTCTAGCCCAGCGCCACCGTGGGGGCCGCCTCGTAACCGGGTATGAGGGCGGCCTGCACTTCGGCGGGCGTCATCTTTTGCAGCGCCTCCAAGGTGACCGCACGATCCACGTGTAGTTGCCCGCTTGATACGCGCCGCAGGGCGCTCAGGTGCCCGCCGCAGCCGATCTTCTGGCCGAGATCGTGCGCCAGGGTGCGCACGTAGGTGCCCTTCGTGCAGTCCACCACGAAATCGAGCGTGTCGGGCGGAGCCCAGCGGGTGAGCTCGAAGCGCTTCACGCGGATGAAGCGGGGCTCACGCTCCACCTCCTCGCCGGCGCGGGCCGCCTTGTAGAGCGGCTGGCCCTTGATCTTGATCGCGGAAAACATGGGCGGGATCTGATACTGGTCGCCCACCATGCCGCGCAGCGCGGCGCGCACCTGCTCCTCGGAGAGTTCGGGCACGGCGCGTGTCTCCATCACCTCGCCCTCGGCGTCCTGCGTATTGGTGATTTTGCCGAGCGTGATCGAGCCGGTGTAGCACTTGTCCACGCTCATCAGATACTGCGAGAGCTTGGTCGCCTTGCCCAGCAGAACGACCAGCAGGCCCGTGGCCATGGGATCGAGCGTGCCGGCGTGGCCCACGCGCTTCATGCGCAGGATGCCACGAATGCGCGCCACTACGTCGTGGGAGGTGTGCTCGGTGGGCTTGTCGATCAGCAGCACGCCGTCGAATTCTTGTAGTGCGGCGCGGATCATGGGGAAAGGGATGCCCGGGCGGCCTGCACCGCCTCCACCCTCGCGACCAGGGCGGCGCGCAGGCGCGGGAGAAAGGTGTCCAACGACTCGTCCTTCACGTTCAAGCCGGCGGCGCAGGCATGGCCGCCGCCATGGAAAAGCGCGGCCACCTGATCCACCCGGAAGGAGGCGTCCTTCGCGCGCAGGCTGCCCTTGATCGCGCCGTCCCGCACCTCGATCAACGCGCCTATCTCCACCCCGGCGATGGAACGGGCGTGATCGACCAGACCCTCCGCATCCTCGGTGTTCGTGCCGGTCTCGGCGTAGATGCCCTCGGGCAGCAGGCCGATGCAGACACGCCCGTCGGCGCAGGTCTCGAGCGAGGCGAGAAACCGCTGGAGAAGCTGGAGTTTCCCAAAAGTCTCCTGCTCGTAGAGCTCGAAGCCCGCGCGGGCCGGCTCGGCGCCGGCGGCGACCAGCGCGGCCGCGAGCCGGAAGGTGCGCTCGGTCGTGGCGGCGAAACGAAACTGGCCGGTGTCGGTCGAGATGCCGACGTAGAGCGCCATCGCGGTGACGGAATCAAACGCGAGTCCGGCGTCCTGCGCCAGCCCGGCGATGATCTCGGCGCCGGCGGCGCTGGCGGTATCCACGAGGTTGATACGCGCGTAGCCCGGGTTGGAAAGGTGGTGGTCGATGTTGCCCAGCGGCGCGGGAAACGCGTCCGCGAACGGCGCCGAGGCGCGCTTGCGGTCGGCGCAATCGACAAAGATCGCCTCGCGCGACTCGGCGAGCGCGGCCTCCAGGGTGACGAAGGGCGTGTCCGCGACCACGAACGCGATGCGACGCGGCACGGGATCGGGGTTGCAGCAGACCGCATCCACCCCGCGGGCGCGGAGCAGCCGGCAGAGCGCCACCTGGGAGCCGATGCAATCGCCGTCGGGCCGGGCATGGCCGATGACCACGATGCGCAGCCCGGCGCAGGCGGCGAACAGACGGGCAAAGCCGTCCTTGAATTGTGGATACACCGGGCTCACGCGAGAAACCTAAAAGGCCCCGGGGACGCTCAGGCGCCTTCCGCGCGGCCGGGGGAAGGGGGCGTCTTTTTATCTTTTTCCGCGATCTCGTCGAGGATGCCGAGGATGCGGTTGCCGCGGTCGGTGACGGTATCGAGCTCGAAGGTGAAGACAGGCATATGCTTCAGCACGATGATCTCGCCGAGGGCGAGGCGCAGCTCGCGGTTGTGCTTGCGCAGCCACTTCATGCGCTCGGCGGTCTGCTCTTCGTCGCCGGTGATGGAGACGAAGACCTTGCCCTCGCGCACGTCGGGCGTGCACTCCACCGCCGTGATGGTGATGGGCGCGGCGTCCGCGTTGTATTTGCGGCGCAACAGGCTGCTCAGCTCGCGCTGGATCAGCTCGTTGACGCGGAGGACTCGGGTGGAAGACATGCGCGGGGGATCAGAGCGAGGCGCGGACCTTCTGGATCTCGAAGACCTCGATGACGTCGCCGACCTCGTAGCCGTTAAAGTCGCCGAGCTTGATGCCGCACTCCAGGCCGGCGCGCACCTCGTTGGCGTCGTCCTTGAAACGCTTGAGGGTGTCGATCTTGCCCTCGGCCACGATGTCCTTCTTGCGCCGCAGGCGGGCGTTGCCGTTGCGGGTGATCTTGCCCTCGGTGACGAGACAGCCGGCGACGAAGCCCTTGGCCAGCGGGAAGGTGGCGCGCACCTCGGCGGCGCCGAGCTTGACCTCCTTCAGGTCCGGATCGAGCAGGTCGGCCATCATCTCCTTCACCTTGTCGGCGAGTTCGTAGATGATACCGAAGGTCTCGATGCGCACGCCGTGGTGCTTGGCCAGCGGGGTGACGCCGGGCTCGAGCTTGGTGTTGAAACCCAGCACGACGGCGCCGCCGGTGCCGGCCATGAGCACGTCATTTTTGGTCACCAGTCCGACCTCGGTGGAGACGATTTCGAGCGACACCTTGGTGCTCTTGATGCCTTCCAGCACGTGACGCACGGCCTCGGTCGAGCCGAAGACGTCGGTCTTGATGATGAGCTTGAGCACCTTCGCCTGGTTGGCGGCGATGTCCGCGAAGAGCTGGTCAACCGAGACGTTCTTCGGCGCGGCGGCCGCGCTTGAGAGCTCTTTCTTGAGGCGCATTTGCTCCTCGTCGGCGAGGTCCTCGGCGGTGCGGGCATTCTTCACCACCTTGAATTGGGCGCCGCTATCGGGCGCGCCGGACCAGCCGATCACGCGCACGGGCATGGCGGGCGGGGCCTCCTTGATGTTCTCGCCCTGGTCGTTGAACATCGCGCGGACCTTGCACCACTGGGCGCCGCAGACGAGCGAGTCGCCCACCTTCAGGGTGCCGCGCTGGATGAGCAGCGTGGCTAGGGGGCCGCGGCCGATGTCCACCTGTGACTCGACCACCACGCCGGAGGCCTCGGCCTTCGGGTTGGCCTTCAGCTCAAGCACGTCGGCCTGGAGGATGATCATGTCGAGCAGGTCGGAGAGGCCGGTGCCCTTGATCGCGGAGACGGGCACGGTGACGGTCTCGCCACCCCAGTCTTCGGGGGCGATGTTGCGCTCCTGCATCTGCTGCTTGACGCGATCGAGGTTGGCGCCGCGCACGTCCATCTTGTTGACCGCGACCATGGTCGTCACGGCGGCGGACTGGGCGTGCTTCAACGCCTCGTCGGACTGGGGCATGAAGCCGTCGTCCGCCGCGACCACGAGGATGGCGATATCCGTGCAGGATGCACCGCGGGCGCGCATCTTGTTAAAGGCGGCGTGACCGGGGGTATCCAAGAAGGTGATCTTCCGGCCGGAGTGCTCGATCTGGTAGGCGCCGATATGCTGGGTGATGCCGCCAGCCTCGCCGGCCGCGACGTTGGCCTTGCGGATGGCGTCGAGCAGGGACGTCTTGCCGTGGTCAACGTGACCCAGGATGCACACCACGGGCGGGCGCGGCATGAGGTTCTTCTCCTCGTCCTCGGCCTCCTGCTTCGCCTTGGCCTTCTCCTTGTCCTTCTTGGAAACCTGCGGCTGGGCGGCCTCGCCGCGATGCTTGATCTCCAGAAGGAAGCCGTGCTTCTCCGCGACTTTGGCGGCCACCGCCTCATCGATGGACTGGTTGATCGAGGCGAAGATGCCAACCTCCATCAGCTCGGAGATGAGCTTGAAGGGCTTCATGCCGAGGGTCGTGGCGAAATCGCGCACGATGACGGGCGGCTTCAGGTGGATGATCTTGATGCCGCCCTCTTCCGTGATGGTCGCGTTGGAAACGACTGCGGGAGGCGGTGCCACGAAAGGCGCGCGGGCCGGCGGCACCGGCATCGCGGGCGTGGCGCGCGGCGAGCCCGGCAGACCGGGAGCCGAGGGCAAAGGGGGCGTGCCGGGCGGGCGCAGCGGGGCGGAGACGCTCGGCGGAGCGCTCACCGGGGCGGCGGGGGCGACCGGCGCGCTCACGGGAGCGCGCACAGGAGCCGGGGCGGACTGGGCAACAGGAGCCGGAGCGGGGCTCGGGCTGGGCGCGGCCGGACGCAGTCCAGGCGTGGCCAACGGAGCGGGCGCGGGGCGCGGGGCGGAAAGGGGCGCGGAGACCGGCGCCGGAGCCGACACGGGACGCGGCGCGAGAACCGGCGGGCGCGACACCGGAGGCGGCATGCTGGGCGGCGCGCTCACGGGGCGCGGCGCGGACACCGGCGCCGGAGCCGAGACCGGACGCGGGGCGGCGGCAGGCGCGGCGGGGGGAGCCGACACCGGGGCAGGAGCGGCGGCCTGCGCAGCGGTCTCCTCTGCGGCGCGGGCCGCGGCCTCGGCGCGCTCACGCGCCACGTCTTCGGCCGATTTCACCATGGGCACGCGCGGGGCGGCCGGAGCGGCTTCCTCGGCGGGAGCCGGAGCCGCGGCGGGGGCGCTGGGCGCGGCGGCAGCAGCCTTGGCCGCCATATACTTGTCCATCTCCTCCTCGTAGATCTTGCTGACCGTGCTGGAGACCGACTTGGTGTCGGCTGCGACAAAGTTGAGCTCCTTGAGCAAGGCCAGCATGTCCTTGCCCTCCATGTTGTGGCGTTTGGCTAGTTCGTGGATGCGGATGCTCATTCGGTCGGCAGGCGGGATGTTGTTGAAAAAAGGGCGATTAAAACGGCAGCTGGCCGGGATTATAAACGGTGGCGACGCGGCTTAGCCGGCGACGTTTTGCATGATGGCGGCGGCCTCTTCGGCGGTGAAGCCGGCATCGACCAGCGCCTCCGCGTCCACGCCCTCGAAGGCGGCGGGGGAGTTGATGCCCACCGCGACGAGACGCTCCGCCAAAGGCTTGGCGATTTCAAAGGCGGCCACCAGGGACTGCACGGCCTGGGCGCGCGGATCGACGACCTCGGCGCGGTGCTCCTCGATGTCGATGCGCCAGCCGATCAGACGCGAGGTGAGGCGGGCGTTCTGGCCCTTCTTGCCGATGGCGATGGCTAGATCTTCAGTCGCGACGCGCAGAAGGATGCGCTTGGAGCGCTCGTCGATCACGATGTCGCGCGGCACGGCCGGCTTCATCGCCTCGAGGACCATCTGCTTCGGGTCGGTGAACCAGTTGATGATGTCCACCTTCTCGCCGTTGAGCTCGCGCACGATGGTCTTCACCCGCGCGCCACGGGCGCCCACGCAGGCGCCCACGGGATCGACTTTGGGATCGGTGCTTGTGACGGCGATCTTGGTGCGGTAGCCCGGCTCGCGGGCAAACGCCTCGATCTTCACCGTGCCGTCGGCGATCTCGCCTACTTCCACCTCGAAGAGGCGGCGGACGAACTTCGGGCTGCCACGCGAAAGGATGAGCTCGGGACCGCGGGGCGTGCTCTCGATGGCGAGCAACAGGGCGCGGATGCGGTCGCCGGGTTGATACTCCTCGCCGGGGACCTGCTCGCGGCCGGGAAGAACCGCCTCGGACTTGCCGAGGTCGATGAAGATGTCGTTGCGCTCTTTGCGGCGCACCGTGCCGGTGACGATGTTGCCGACGCTGTCCTTGTAGTCGTCGTAAATGCGGTCCTTTTCGAACTGACGCAGCTTCTGCATCACCGCCTGGCGGGCGGTCTGCGCGGCGATGCGGCCGAGCTCGGAAGGGTTGATCTCTTTCTCGATCACATCGCCCACCTGGGTGCCCGGCTTGAGCGCCTGGGCCTTCTCGACGTGGATCTCGAGCTTCGGATCGCTGACCGAATCCACCACGCGCAACACCGCCCACGCCTTGAGCTGGCCGTTCTTGGGGCTGATCTCGATCTTCAACTCCTGCCCAGAGTTAACTCCCTTCAAGGCGGCGGCTTTGATCGCGTTGACGATCGCAGCGATCATGTCGGCGCGCGCGATGCCCCGTTCCTTCTCCATGTATTCGAGGACGGCGAGGATTTCTTGGCTCATGTGAGGTGAATCGAGTGGTTGGGGGAAAAAAAAAGCGGGCCGGAAGGCCCACTTTCCGGAAAGTGAACTGTGATAGAATCTGGCAGTAAGCGAAACGGGCAAAACCCTGTCAAGCCCCGCGCCCGTCGCGCCTCGCGAGCGCCGCCAGCCAGCCGATCAGACCCTGTAAATCCCCCTGCGCCGGCGTCTCTCCCGCCTCGCCGCCCACCTCAAACTCGCGCGCCAGCCGCTGCATTTCCTCCGGCAAATCCCCCGGTTGCCAATCCGCCCACGCCCCGGCCAACACCCGCGCCTCCGCCGCGTCCACCCCCGCCCGCGCCGCGCACAGGGGCAGCCAGCCGTCGCAGACGAGCGTGTCGAAACGCGTCCCGCCCACCGCCTCCGCGCAAATTTCCTGCGACAGCCTCCGACGCAACGCGGGCAAGCCCGCCACACGCCGTCTTACCCGCAGTTGGCCGGTGCCGCCGCTCTCACCGTATGTCGGCGCGGCCCGCTTCGCCCACTCCGCGATCACCTCCGCCAAACGCTCCGGCCAGTCGGGGCGCTGCCCCACCCAATCAGCATACTGGGCCAGCCGGCGCTTGGGCTGGTTGGCCGGCCGCACCCCCGCCCGCACCCAAGCACCGGGCTCGGGCGTAGCGAAAGCCGCCTCCACCAAATCAGCGCGCGCTTCCGCGTCTTTCGTCGCCCGGTCTCGCCAGGCCTCCAGCGGCCACGCCTCCGCCACCTCCAGCATGGGCGCGCGGTTGGGCCGATAACCGAGCACTTCCAGAGCGACTTGATGGCAGGCCGCCTCCCACCCCAGGCGCTCGATGCGCGACGCGGCGAGGCGCACCTTGTGCGTCCAGCGACGCCGGGCATGCATGGCCACCTGTTCACGTAGATGCGCCTGCGATACTCCGGCCAACACCTCGCGCAACTGACTGTAAGGTCGCCCGGCCATCCCTTCCACCGCCGCTTCCTCCGCGTAGGCCTCCAGATCGCGACCGAGCAGGGGCAACAACTCGAGGATGGGGATGCGCCGCCCGCCCACGCCTTCCGTCCACTCCCGCATCGAAGGGAAAAGCACCACGTGCAACACCACACCGGCGTAGGCCGGATCGGAGGAGTGCCCGTGCGCCTCCCAATCCGAGGCCCGCAGGTGGGCCTCCACCGCCCCGCGCCACACCTCGCAGCCGGCACCGTCGCCAACCTCCAGCTCCGCGTCGGCGAAATCCGGGCCGGCCAGCCGGTTCCATCGACCCCGCCGGCGCAGACGCAGGCTTCGTCCGTCACGCAGACGCAGGCCGCGCTGTTCAAAATCCCCGCGCGACCAGATCCGCTGCAACAACAGTTCGGAAAACGTGAATGCCCCGTGCAGCCCGGCGATTTCCGCCAGCGCCTGCGTCCGCGCCTGCGCCTCCGACCCCGCCTCGCCGCCGTGCGCGCTCATGCCCCGCCCTCCCGGCGGCCGCCGCGCCAGCCGCGTTCGTTGTCCGCGTTGCCGCGCCCCACCGCCCGCGCCGAGCGTGTATCCGCCGCTTCGATACGGCGCGCGAGCTCCTCGGGCGCGCACCAGGCCGCGCCGGCCGACTCCACCGTCGAGCGCTCGGGCTGGTCCGCCGTCGCCACCAGACAGGCCGCCGGCTCGGCCGCGCGCGCGACGAGCCGCTCGATCACGTCGTCCGCCGTCGTGCCGGCCGGGGTATGCACGCAGGCGAACTCCGCCGCGCCACCCACCGACTCGACCTGCAGGGAGTCCCCGCGCCCGTCGAACACCACCGTCACGCGCCACGCGTTCACGTCGTGCAAGACGGCGACCTTGCGCAGCAAGAGGGCCTTGGCCGCCTCCCGGTCGCGCCGCGCCAGCGCCCGGGTGTCGGGCCACGCCTGCACGATGTTGGAACCATCGACAAGCAGGTGGGTGGTTGCGGTGGCCATGGATCGAGGGAGGGCGGATTGTTCCTCGCGCGACTCCGGCGCAGGCGGCGTGGCGGGGCAAGGCCGGATGCGCTTGCGCCCCGCGAACTCGCGCCACTTGTTCACCCTTCACCATGCATCCTTCGTCCCTCGGCAAGCTCATCGGCTCCGTCATCCTCATCCTTGTGCTCGTCATTGGCGCGTCGCAGGCCACCTACGTGGTCGAGCCCGGCACCCGCGGCATCCTGATCACCCTGGGCAAGGTCTCCACCGAGGCCCTTCCCGAGGGCTTCGGCACCAAGCCCCCGTTCATCTCGCACATCGTGCCCGTGACCGTCCGTCAGCAGACGCGCGATCTGCCTTCCGAGTGCTATTCCTCCGATCTCCAGCAGGTGAACATGCAGCTGCGCGTGCTCTTCCGCATCCCCGAAGCGTCCGTGGTGAAAATCTACCAGGACTACGCCGGCGATCCCTTCGACAGCCTCGTCGCGCCGCGCGTGCAGGAAGCGCTCAAGGAAGTCACCGCCCTGCAAAGCGCCGAGCAGATCGTCAAACAGCGCGAGATGATCAAAACCCGCGCACTCGCCGCCACCAAGGAGAAGGTCAACAACCTCCTCATCATCGAGGACATCGTCCTGGAAAACATCACCCTCTCCAAGGAGCTCGAGTCCGCCATCGAGTCGAAGATGGTCCAGGAGCAGGAGGCCGCCAAGGCCCGCTTCACCCAGCAAAAGGCCCAGATCGAGGCCGACACCGCCATCATCAAAGCCAAGGGCGAGGCCGAGGCCATCCGCATCCGCGGCCAAGCGCTTCAGGACACCCCCGGCCTCATCCAGCTCCAGATCGTCGAGAAGTGGGACGGCCGCTCCCCTCTATTCATCGGCGGAGCGAGCGGCGGGGAAAACGCCGGCACCAACCTCATCTTCCCGCTGAGCAGCCTGCCGGCCTCCGCCCGCTGAGCCGCCCAGCCCTAACCCGATAGCCCGCGCCATGCGCAACGTCACCCCGCCTCCGCCCCGCGCGCCGCGAAAATTCCCCGCCGCCCTGGCCTGGACCGGAGTGGCAGCGCTGGTCGTCGTGCTCTGCGTGCTCTTCCCTCGCGTGCTGGCCTTCGTCGAGTTGGCTGCGCGCGAGCTGCGCTACTTCTGGTGGCTGATCCTGCTCGTGGTGCTGGCGGGATATTTCTTCTTCTTTTTCGGGCGCAAAAAACCCTGACCGCGGGCG
>JALOTV010000382.1 GCA_025457685.1 Opitutaceae bacterium | reverse complement strand
GCGGGGGCCGGACGCGGGCGGCCTGCAGGTCTTGTTGCTCGATGCGAGCTGGGCGCAGGCGGGCGGCATGCTGACCCAGGTGCAGGATTGGGGGCGGCGGGTGCGACTGCCGATGAGCGGTCGCAGCCGCTACGCCCTGCGCGCTCAGAATGGCGAGGGGCGCTTTTCCACCTTCGAGGCCCTGTTGTTCCTGTTGGAGGCGCTCGGGCACGCGGACACGGCCGCGAGGCTGCGGGGCCAATTCGAATTGCACGTCTATGCCGGCCTGTGCTCGCGCGGTCGCAAGGCCGAGGCGGCCGCCTATCTCGCCGAGTCGCCGGTGCGCATGATGTTCCCCGAGGTGGTGGAGGAGCTCGCGCGCCCCCGCCCCAATCCCGATGCGCGCCACGGCGACTCCAGGGCCCGGGCCTAGCGCCGCGCGGCGGGCGTGGTTGGGGCGAAAACTTTTGCGAACTTTCGCGTTTCCGCGGCGTGAAGGCCCATTTTTTGCTCCCGCCATCATGCATATCAAAGCCTATCTCAAACCTTCCTGCGGCTGGTCCAACGGCGTGCGCGCCATCATGCGCAAGCACGGCCTCGCGTTTGAAGACATCGACATCATCAACAACCGCGACAACTACGCCGAGATGGTCGCCAAGTCCGGTCAGCCCCTCTCTCCCTGCGTGGAGATCGACGGCGTCATGCTCGCGGATGTGTCGGGTGAAGAGGTGGAAAACTACCTCCTGGCCAACGATCTGATAAAACCTGTGGACAAACCCGCCGACTCGCCGACCAACGCCGGCTGCTCCGACGAAGAACACGCCAAGATGGCCACCAAGACCATCCGCTTTTTCTAAGGCCCCGCGAGCTCCAATCCCACCCGATCCTGGGCCGGCTCTCGCGATCACCGCGCAGCCGGCCTTTTTTGGCCCCTATCGCATCCATCCAGTCCTTCGCCCACCCGTCAGCCCGACCTCACTTTACTCAAATGCCCGCCACGTCCATGCCCGCCGCCATCATCCCGTCCCCTCTTTATTCGCCCGACCAGGAGCATGATGCCTGCGGCGTCGGTTTCATCGCCAAGATGAACGGCGAGCGCTCCTACGACGTGCTCAATCGCGCGCTCAACGCGCTCAAGGCCCTCGCCCACCGCGGCGCGATCGACGCCGACGCCGTCACCGGCGACGGCGCGGGCGTGCTCACCCAGCTCCCGGTCGAGCTCTTCAAGGACTACCTCGCCTCGATCAACAAGCCCCTCTTCCGCGATTCCGATCTCGGCGTGGGCATGATTTTCCTGCCTCGCGCCAACGACTACGCCGCCGCCCACGCGAAGAAGCTGGTCGAGGATTCCATCAAGGCCGAGGGCCTCGCCTTCCTCGCCTGGCGCGAAGTCCCCACCGACGCCTCTTGCCTCGGCCGCAAGGCCATCGAGACCCAGCCGCTCATCGTCCAGGCCCTCGTCGCCCGAAAGGACGACACCTCCGACGAGGAGTTCGAGCGCAAGCTGTTCCTCGCCCAGAACACCATCGAGAACAAGACCTACGCCACCAAGTTCGAGGGGCTCTACATCTGCTCGTTCTCCTCGCGCACCATCGTTTACAAGGGCCTGCTCACGCCCTCACAGCTCAAGAAGTATTTCCCCGACCTGAAGTCGCCGAAGTTCACCACCGCCTTCGCGATCTTCCACCAGCGCTACTCGACCAACACCTTCCCCACCTGGCATCTCGCCCATCCGTTCCGCATGATGGCGCACAACGGCGAGATCAACACCATCCGCGGCAACCGCAACCTCATGCGCGCCCGCGAAAACTCCACCGCCACCGGCGTGTGGGGCGAGCGCTTCGAGGACCTCAAGCCCATCATCCAGCCGGGCATGTCAGACTCGGCCACCTTCGACAACACCCTCCAGGTCCTCACCCTCGGCGGCCGCAGCCCTCTCCACGCCGCCATGATGATGATGCCGCCGGCCTGGGAGAAGGACAAGACCCTCACGCCCGAGGCGCGCGCCTTCTACCGCTACCACGCCGCCGTGATCGAGCCGTGGGACGGCCCCGCCGCCATCCTCTTCACCGACGGCAAAGTCGTCGGCGCCTCCCTTGACCGCAACGGTCTCCGCCCCGCGCGCTACAAGATCTTCGACGACGGCTACGTCATCCTCGGCTCCGAGGCCGGCCTCGTCCACGACTTCCCCGGCAAGGTCATCGAGTCCGGCCGCCTCGGCCCGGGCCGCATGATCGCGGTGGATTTCGCCGCCAACAAATTCCTGCGCGACGACGAGGTGAAGGCCGCCATCACCTCCGCCCCTCATTTCCGCGTCTGGTGTGATAAGCATCTGGTCAACCTCCACACCGTCGCCGGCCCCGTGCCCGCCACCGTGCCCGCCGCGCCCGACGTCGCCGCCCAGCTCGCCTACGGCTACGAGACCGACGAACTCGAGATGGTCCTCGCCCCCCTCGCCGAAGGCCTCGAGCCCACCGGCTCCATGGGCGACGACACCCCGCTCGCCGTCCTCTCCCGCCGCCCGCGCCTGCTCTACACCTACTTCAAGCAGCTCTTCGCCCAGGTGACCAACCCGCCCATCGACTCCGTGCGCGAAAAGGCGGTCATGTCGCTCAACATGCTTCTCGGTGGCCGCCTCGGCCTCTTCGAGGAGCTCCCCGAGACCACCGGCCTGGTCGAGATCGATTCGCCCGTCCTCCTCCACCACGAGTTCGAGGCCCTCGCCAAGGTGCCCGTCCTCCAGGGACGCATCGCCACCCTCCACGCCCACTTCTCGCCGACCGCCGGCCCCGCCGGCCTCGAGCCCGCGATCAAGGCCCTCGCCGCCGCCGCCGAGAAGGCCGTGCGCGACGGCGCCAAGCTCGTCATCGTCTCCGACTGCGGCACCGATGCGCAACACGCGCCCATCCCGATGCTCCTCGCCGTCGGCGCCGTGCACCAGCAGCTCGTGCGCGCCGGCCTCCGCCTCAACGCCGACATCATCGCCCAGACCGGCGAGGCCCGCGAGGTCCACCAGATCGCCACCCTGCTCGGCTTCGGCGCCAACGCCGTTTACCCGACCCTCGCCCTCCTCACCATCGCCGACCTCGCCGCCACCGGCAGGCCTCTACAAGATCATGGCCAAGATGGGCATCTCCACCCTCGCGTCCTACCGCGGCGGCCAGATGTTCGAGGCCCTCGGCGTCTCCCACAAGGTCATCGCCGAGTGCTTCACCGGCACCTCCTCGCCCATCGGTGGCGTGGACTACGCCCAGCTCGCCGCCGAGACCCTCGCCCGCCACGCCCGCGCCTACCCCGTAGCGGGGAGCGCCAGCGACCCGTCCGCATCCGCCCCGCTCGCCCTGGCTGCCGAGGGTTACTACCGCGTCAACAAGCGCGGCGACGGCGAATACCACGCCTGGAGCCCCAAGCTCGTCGCTTCGATGAACAAGTTCATCAAGGCCGGCGACTACCCCGGCTACGCCGAGTGGAAGACCCAGGG
>JALOTV010000086.1 GCA_025457685.1 Opitutaceae bacterium | reverse complement strand
GGTGTTTTGATCCCAGTCGCCGGAGGTGCGATCGTAGACGAGGGTCGCGCCGGACTCGATGGCGATGCCGCGGGAGGCGAGGGTGGAGCCGGCCACGAGGGTGCCGGCGCTCACGGTGGTGTTGCCCGTGTAGGTCTGCGCGCCGGAGAGGGTGAGGGTGCCGGTGCCGAGCTTGGCAAGTTGGCCCGTGCCGGAGATCACTCCGCCAAAAGTAGTGGTGGCGTTGTTACCGCCCGCGCCGAGCGTGCCGGCGCCGAGGGTGACGCCGCCCGCGCCGGCGAGGGAGCCGACCGTCTCGGAAAAGCCGGCGAGGTTAAACGTCGCGCCGGTGTCGACGGTGAGAGCGGTGGTGTCGGCCAAGCGGTTGGCCGCGCCGAGCGTGAGCGTGCCGCCGGAGATCGTGGTGGCGCCGGTGTAGGTGTTGGCCCCGGAGAGCGTGAGCGTGCCGGCGCCGAGCTTGGTGAGAGTGCCGGAGCCGGAGATGACGCCCGCGAAGGTCGACGCGTCGGAGCGGTTGAAGCGGAGGGCGGCGTTGTTTACGATGGAAGCGGAGGCGAGGGAGCCGCTGGTGCCGCCATCGCCGATTTGCAGCACGCCGCCGGAGATGGTGGTGGAGCCGGTGTAGGTGTTGGCGCCGGAGAGGATCTGGGTGCCGGTGCCCTCTTTGGTGAAGTTGGCGGCGAAGGTGTCGTTGTTGGAGAGGACGCCGCTGAAGGTGCCGGAGCCGTTGTCGACGCCGAAGGTGAAGCTCTGGTAGCCGGCGCCGGTGAAGCCGGAGCGGATGGTGCCCGCGCCGCTCAACGCGTCGACGCGCACGTTGGCCTCGCCGCCCTGGAAAAGCGCGCCGGAGGCGACGTTCAGGTCGGAGAGATTGGAGGTCCAGACCTCGTTGCCGAAGTTGCCGCCGACGAGGGTGCCGCCCTGCACGTCGATGAGGGAGCCGCTGCCGAGCGCGAAGGTGGCGACGGTGCCTTGCCAGCGCAGCTGGCCCTCGCCGGTTTTGCGCAGGGTGCCGGAGCCGGAGAAGGTGACGCTGGCGGTGTTTTGATCCCAGTCGCCGGAGGCGCGATCGTAGACGAAGGTCGCGCCGGACTCGATGGCGATGCCGCGGGAGGCGAGGGTGGAGCCGGCCACGAGGGTGCCGGCGCTTACGGTGGTGTTGCCCGTGTAGGTCTGCGCGCCGGAGAGGGTGAGGGTGCCGGTGCCGAGCTTGGCAAGTTGGCCCGTGCCGGAGATCACGCCGCCGAAGGTGGTTGTGGCGTTGGTGCCGCCGAGGGTGCCGGCGCCGAGGGTGACGCCGCCCGCGCCGGCGAGGGAGCCGACCGTCTCGGAAAAGCCGGCGAGGTTAAACGTCGCGCCGGTGTCGACGGTCAGCGCGGTGGTGTCGGCCAGTCGGTTGGCCGCGCCGAGCGTGAGCGTGCCGCCGGAGACGAGGGTGGCGCCGGTGTAGGTGTTAGCGCCGGCAAGCGTGAGCGTGCCGGTGCCGAGTTTGGCGAGACCGCGGTTGCCGGTGACGGTATCGGCCAGGGTGAAGGCGCCGCCCGGCGCGTTGGAGGTATCGAGTCCGAGGGAGCCGCCGGAAAAGGCGGAGGAGGCGAGGATCGTGGTGACGTTTTCGGAGGTGAACTCGCCGGTGCCGCCGACGTTGAACGCGGCGGTGCCTCCGGTCTCGACCGAGAGCCTGGCGGCCGTGGTCGAGTTGATGGCGCTGTTGTAGAACGCGCTGGCTTTGGCGAAGTGGAGCGTGCCGCCGCTGACGGTGGTGTTGCCGGTGTATGTATTGGCACCGGAGAGAATCTGGGTGCCCGAGCTGTTTTTAAAGAGACTTAGCGGCCCGCTGATAATGCCGTTGAAATCGCCTGAGCCGGTGCCCGCCAGAGTGAGGGTGACGGCACTGCTGGACGTGATACGGCCGGCCGAGGTGCCGATCGAATGAAGGGTGCCGACGGGAGTGCTGCCGGATAGAGTCACCGTGCCGCCCGTGCCAGCAGTGCCGAGCGACCCATTATCAAAGGTAAGATTCGCGTTTCCGGTAAGCACATTGCCAGCCGCCACGCGTAGCTCGGCATTATTCCTAAATGTGAAGTTGCCCCCATTTATGGCGCCAGCCGTCGCCGAGTATAAAATGCTGCTGCTGGTAAATATAAAATTGCCATGTGTGATGGCATCGGCGGCGCTCGCTATCATTACGCCCGCGCCAGCGAAACTGAGCGTCTCAGTGGGGTCGTCGAAAACGAGTTGTTTGAACTCGATACTGCCGCTGGCGCTGGAAGAGGAGATGGTGCGTATTTGCGGGCCGGTGGACGCAATATCACTCAGACGCAGAACATGGTTCGCGGTGTGAGTATTTCCGGAGAGCACCCGATCTGCGGTCAGCGTGAGGGTGGTCGGAACGCCTGAATCAATTCTGTAGGCAAAGACACCAGGGCTGTTGTCGGCAGTGTTGGAGAGAAACCAATAATCGCGCGTGGACGCGGTGCCAGAACCGAACTGATTGGCGAAATTTACGCCGTCGCCTGCGTCATAACCAGCAGAAGCAAATGAGGATGGTGCATTTGCTGAGCCCCTATCCCACCAGATCGCCTTATGCGGATAGAGAAGCAACGTGTAGGTTTCAAACCCGTCGGATGCGATGACGACTTGATATTTGTTTAGTCGGGTGTCGTTTTGCGGGAAACTTCCCACCCAGTCCCAAGTCGCGATGACTGCAAAGGTGGGTTTGAAATTTTGCACCCCCTCAAAGGAGGTCTCGATTTGGTTGGCGATGTTGTTGAGCGTAACCGGGTTTCTCTCGACTCTGCGCCAGGCCTGTCCCGAGCCTGTGCCTCTGGTGTCTACATCGCTCCAAAAAGGTGCGATCATCGGATTGCTGCCGGGTGAGGGAAATAAATTAGTATTATACTGTGATGAGTAATCGTTGAAGGTCACCATCCCGTTTTGGTTTACGTAAGCTGTGCTGTAGCGACCATTGAAGAAGGGAATCACCAGAGAACTCCCTGCTGGTCCCAGACCAGCGAGGCTAATTGCACTACCGGCGTCATCCGCGCGCTGGACGGCGAAGTCCCCATTTACAGGCCCGTGCGGATATAGTGTCGCTCCGATGAACGGCCCCGAAACCGGATCAATGACCGGTTGGGGGTTGGGGCCAGTTAACCGTGTGAGGTCATCGGGATAAATCAGCGGAAGGCCGTCTGCGCCTACCGGGATTAGTTGCTGCGCGGTAGCAGCGGGAACACCGAGACAAAGTAGCGAGAGAGGCAGGCCGAGTGACGGGCGCATGGGAAACAGGGAGCGGAAGCTCGCGGTGGTAAGGTGCTGGTGAAAATCAGGTGAAAGCCGGTTGCACGTGGAGGTGTCGCGGCCTGCCGTGGCCGTCAAGTGCGGGAGGCGATTGACCGTAGCGGGCACGGGTTGGCGGCGTGCAGCGCCCAAACAGCAGGACTGAAGCCACCTCAGCCGCGTCGCATAACGGGCCCGGCCTGGTGAACTCCGGTGCCGTGTGCGGCCGATGAGGCCCACGCTTATCTCGCGACGTGGCCGGCGCGGACTTTTTGGGCGCGCGGCGCGGGGCGGTAGGCGGCCGCTTTGCGCGGACCAAGGCACGTTAGCAGAGCGGGTGGCCGGTCCACTGGCGCGAGCGCGGGCTCAGCGGGGTGCGCCGACCTTGTAGACGCGGAGCATGGTGGGCGCGGGCCAGGGCGGGGGGACGGGGCGGTCGCGGTTGGCGCCGCCGTGTTCCCAACGCAGGTAGTGGCGCTCGGGGGCCTGCGCGGGCGCCTCGGTGTCGGCGATCAGCTCGACGAGCAGGGGGCCGGCGAGGCGGCGGAGCTCGGGGATGGCCGCGATTTGAAAGTCGGATTCGGGGCGCAGGAGCGGTTGGCGCCAGGCCGGAGGCACGACCGGTTCTTCGCGCAGGAGAGCGAGCGTCGTGGCGTCGAGCACGCGAAGGGAGCCGCCGTCGACGCGGTTCCACACCTCTTGGACGAGTTCGTTCGGGCCGCGGGGTTTTACGGCGCCCATGCGCACGGTGCCGTAGATGTTGAGCGCGCCGGAGCCGGTGTAGTCCTGGCCCCAGACGAGGGTCCAGCGGGTGGAGGGCACGGGGCGCCAGGCACCGTCGATGAAGCGGGTGTTGTAGATCTGGCTGGTGCCGTCCTCGGCGAAGCGGTGGTAGCTGATGACCGGCCGGCCCTCGGCGTCCCAGGCGAGGGCTTGGAGGGGATTGCTCAGGCCGCCGCCCTCGGGTGCGCCGTCGACCCAGAGTTCGCGGTTTTCGACGGTGAAGGGCGGCGTGACCGGCACGCCGCCGGCGGTCTCCCAGCGCGTGAGGTCGGAGCCGACGGTGCGAGCGTAGGACAAGGCGTGGTTGGTGGCGTGGTCGGGCGTGGAGCGCCACATCCAGAGCAGGTGCCAACGGCCGTCGGTGCCGGGCACGGGCAGGCCCTTGCCGGCGATGTAGGGGCTGCGTTCGCCGCGACCGTCGAGGAGCTTGGTCTCGAGCACCGAACTCCAAGTCCGGGTCGTGTTGTCGTAGCGGTAGAATTTTTGGTCGCCGTTGCCACTGCCGCCGAGGCGGAAGGTGAAATAGAGCGTGCCGTCCACGTATTCGAAGGTGGGGTAGTCGTGTTTCTCTTGGGGCGAGATCATGAAGAGCGGCTCGAAGCCGCCGATATCATGCGGGGCGAGGGAGCGGTAGTAGATCGCGGCCGGAGGGGTGGGGGGCTCCTGGAGGAGGTTGCGCCGGTAGCAGGCGAGGTGGATGTAGCCGTCGCGGTCGAGGGCGAGGGAGAGCTTGGCGTGGGAACCGGTTTCCCAGCCCATCTGCACGGGAAAGCGGTGGTAGGTCCACGTGCGCTCGGCGAGGCGGCGCTGAGCCAGCGTGAGGAAGCGGTCGTGATCGAAGTAGGCGACGTATTGGCGGTCGTCGCGGGTGATGAGCTCGGGCGGTCCGGCGCGGTGCACCGACCACACCGGCGCGACGTCGATCTGCTCGAGGATGACGGGCTCGGGCGCGGCGGCGGCCGCGCGCGGCGAAAATGCCAACGACGACAGAAGCGCGGCGGCGGCGAGGAGCAGACGCGGGGCGGTGGGGCGGGCGGCGCGAGGGAGCGGGAACGGGGTCGGCATGAAAATCGGTTAGGGGGCGGTGGCGGTGACGCGGAGGCGGGCGAAGAGTTTGCCGTCGGGCGCGAGGGTGGCGCGTTTGAAACGCACCTGCACGGTATCGGCCGGGGTGCCCGGTTGCGCGAGGATGATCACGTGGTCGCCATCGTGCGCGGCGACGGACCAGTTGGCCAGCGTGGTGGTGTATTCCACCGCGATCGTGGTGCCCGGGTCGGCGGCCGCCTCGGCGCGGCGGGTGAAGGTGAACACGAAGTAGGCGGGGTCGGTGTGGGCATCGAGGCGGGGCAGGAGGTGGGTGGCATCCTGCGCGGGGCCGGTGGCGCCTAGCACCCAGGCGAGGAGGTTGGGCACGCCGTCGCCGTTGGCGTCGGCGGCGGGCGGCGCGCCTTGCGACCAGGTGAGGTAGGGCGAGGGCAGGCCGACGTAGGCGAGCACGAGCCGCGTGCCGGAGTCGCGCACCTCGAGGGCGTAGCCGGGGATGGCGGTGTGCAGCGCGGGCGCGCCGGTGATGCCGCCGGTCGCGGTGAGGAGGGTGTAGGTGGTGGCGTTGTCCACCGTGCCGGTGATCTGCACCGTGCCGCCGAGGTTGACCGTGGAGGACGAGGTGACGGGTGAGCCAAGGGTGAGGCCGAGCGAGGCGCCGGACGAGACGCTGACGGGCGAGGCGAGGCTGCCGCCGACGAGGGCGAGCGTGCCTTGCGCGATCTGCGTCGCGCCGGTGTAGGAACGCGTGGCGCCGGTGAGCGTGAGCGTGGATGTGCCGGTCTTGGTCAGGGCAAGGTTGCCGGACAACACGCCGCCGTAGGTGGCCGGGGTGTCCGCCGGGGTGTTGATCGTAAGGGTGGAGGGGGTGCCGGAGGAGTTGGTGACGACGATGCCGGAAGGAGCGGTGACGTTGCTCGCGAGGGCGAGGCCCGCGAGCTGTTGGTTGCGCCCGTTCAGATCGATTTCGACGGTTTCGGCGGCGCTGCCCAGGGTAAGCCTGGTCGTGACGGGCAGGCGATTGTCGCCGACGTCGAGCTGGAGCCTGCCCTGGCTCATGGTGGTGTTGCCGAGGTAGGTGTTGGCACCGGCGAGAACGATCGCGCCGCCGCCGGCCACGGGGCCGGCCCGGAAGTCGATGCCGTGAGGTTGGCCCTCGCTGTCGATCACGCCGTTTATCCGCAGGCCGGCGCCGTTTTCCGCGCCGATCCGGGTGCCGGAGGCGGTGATGGTGACGGGGCCGGCCCACACGTTTGAGCCGCTCTGGCTGGTGAGCGCGCCGCGAAAACGTCCGCCGCCGGAGATGCGCAGCGACTCGCCGGTGACGGTGACGCCGCCGGCGAGTTCGAGGCGTGGTTGGCCAAGCGGGGCCCCAGCGACGACCACGGTGCCCGCGGTCGTGCCGCCGAGCGCGCCGGCGTGGGCGACGCGTATGCCGCCGCCGGTGATCGTGGTGAGACCGCTGTAAGTGTTGGCGACGTTGAGGATGGTGACACCGAAATTATCCACGCCGTTGCTGGAGACTCCGCTGTTCACGAGCGCGCCGCTGCCGCTGATGCCCGAGCCGGAAAAGTTTGTGCCTTGGGTGAGGGTGTTGGACCGGCGGAACTCTAGGGTGCCGTTGTTGACGATGGCGCTGGACGGCGAGAGCGAGCCGGTGGTGCCGCCGTTGCCGATGCGCAGGACGCCGTCGTTTATTCTGGTCTCGCCGGTGTAGCTGTTGGCCCCGGCGAGCACCCAAGTGCCGGTGCCGCTCTTGGCCAGGCTGACGATGCCGCCGGTGGTGCCGGAGTTGTTGATGATCGCGCCTTGGATGAGGTTGTCGCCGGTGTTGGATCCTTGGAGGGTGAGGGTGCGGTTGAACGTGCTGACATCGGTGGCGGCGACGTTGAAGGCGGCGTTGGTGAAGGTGAGGGTGCGTGCGGGGTCGGAGTTGTTGCTGGAGATAAACGCGCCGCCGCTGCCGCCGGTGTTGGAGCCGATGCGGATGCGACGGTTGGTGGATTGCGCCGAGGTGGCGGCGGTAAATTCGAGGGTGGTGGCGAGCGAGGTGGCCCCGATCTGGATGATGCCGTCGGCGTCGGTGGCGGGCGCGCCGAGGGCGGAGGGGCCGCCGTTGACGTCGGCGACGGTGTTG
Source organism: Opitutaceae bacterium (assembly GCA_025457685.1). Taxonomy (GTDB): domain Bacteria; phylum Verrucomicrobiota; class Verrucomicrobiia; order Opitutales; family Opitutaceae; genus IMCC26134_A. Next base: position 4,406 of record JALOTV010000086.1, on the reverse strand, counting down.
AAGCGCACGCGAAGGGAGCTGCTGGTGTTGTTGCCCAGGATGAGGGGGCCCGTGAAGCTGTTGAGCCCGTAAAGCTCGAAGGTGCTGCCGCCGCCGAAGGTGCGGCTGCCCGTGCCGGAGAGTTCGGAGTTGATCCGATGAGTCTTGCCCGTGCCGCCGGCGAGGATGGTGCGGTTGCCGCTCATGGCGATCTCGCCGCCGTTGAGCGTGATGTTGCCGGAGGCGGACCCGAAAGTCAGGTCGCCGGCTCCGACGGCGTCGGTGATGGTGATCGTGCCTGCGCCAAGGCCCGACGTGTCGGTGCCAAAGAAAAGCGAATCCGTGGGGCCGGTCGATACCTCGGCGAGCGCGGTCGAACCGGCGGCGTCCTCGGTCCAGCCCTGGGGGGCACCGGCCGCGAGGGTCTCTTCCCAGGTGCCGCTTGCGTTGCCAAAGCCTGCGGTGGCGCCGTTGGCGTCCCAATGGTAGGTGACACCCGGGGGCGGGGGAGGGGGAGGCGGTTCGGGCACAGTCGCGGGAATGGAGGTCCGGCTGACGCCATTCATCAGGAGCAGACCGTCGTTCGGGACGCTCTGGCCGGGCTGGGAGCCGCAATACATGCCCCAGCGAAAGCTGATCCGGTTGTCCACCGCGCGGGTGTAGTAACCGGTGGTGACCAGCTGCCAGTCTGTATCCACAAGGGGAATACGCTTGTATACCTGGTAGTTGTAGCCGTTGGCCAGGACGCGGAAGCTGATGGATTTGCCCGCCATGTTGGTGGCGATGTCGATGTCGTTCGGCAGCCCCGATATCGTGCGACGCCGGGAGAAGTAAACCCGGCCCGTGCTGCTCATGCGCAGGTGAAAGGCCCAGAGCTGGCCGCCCTCGTGCATGAGCTGAAAAATATTGGAGGTCAGGGGGTGGATAATGGTGTAGGTGCCCTCCCATACGCTCCAGGTATCGGGCTGAACCGTGAAGGGCGTGAAGAAGGACTCGATGCGCCCCGGGGTGGCATCGAGTCCGGTGCCGCTGCGCACGTTTTGGTCGCCTTGAAAAAGGCGCATGATCTGGATGCTCCCGTCCTCCTGATACCAGCGGGGGAAGCGCGAGAAATTACCGCGCAAAACCGAAGAGTTGGTTTGGGTGTGGATGCGAATGTCCGTGGGAATGGCGCTGGTGATGCCGGTCTGCTGTGCGACTAAGGTGTTGTTGGCGTCGATGGTCGAACCCGGGACCAGAGTGGTGGAGGACGACACGCCGGGCACGATGACGCCCGAATCGATCAACTCCTGGAAAGTCGGGTCGGTGCCGGTGCGCGTATAAAAATCCGTCGGCACGGCGGCGCTGGCGGGCTGAAGGAGTCCGAGACCCAAGAGGACGAGCGAGACAAACCGTTTCATGCGATGAGGCGAAGGTGACTTAGGACGAGGCTGCGGCGGCAGGGGCCGCGGGCGGGGCGGACGGGGCGGTCGGCGGCTCGGTCGCCGGGGTGGCGGGTATGGCGGTGCGGCTGACTCCGCTCACGAAAATCAGGCCGTCGTTGGGGATGCTCTTTCCCGCTTGGGAGCCATGGTAGATGCCCCAGCGGAAGCTGATCTTGTTGTCCTTGGCCGGCACGTAGGAGCCGGTGGTCACGAGCTGCCAATCCGCGTCCACTTGGGGGATTTTTTTGAAAACCTGATAATCCGCGCCATTCGCTAGCACGCGGAAGCGGATCGATTTGCCCTTCATGTCGGTGGCGAGGGTGATGCGATCCGGCAGCCCGGGAATCGGCCGGCGCCGGGCAAAGAAAATTTCCCCGCTGCCCGACATGCGCAGGTGAAAGGCCCATAGCTGGCCGCCCTCGTGGAACAGCTGGAAAATATTTCCCCCCACCGGCTCTATGATGGTGTAGGTGCCCTCCCACACGCTCCACGTGCCGGGGGCGACGGGGAAGAGCGGGAAAAACGCCTCGATACGACCGGGTGAGCCTTTCTCGCCCGCGCCTTTGCGGATGTTTTGCTCGTCCTTGAAGAGGCGCATCACCTGCACGCCGCCGTCTTCCTGATACCAACGGGTGAAATTCGAAAATTTGCCGCGCAGCACGGCGGGGTTGGTCTGGGTGTGGATGCGGATGTCGTCCGGGATTTCGCCATGCACGCCGGTCTGCCGCTCAAGCGCGGGGTGGTTCACCTGAATGGTCGAACCAGGCACCGGGTTGAGTGACGACGACACGCCGGGCACGATCACGCCGGTGTCGATCAGCTCCTGAAAGGTGGGGTCGGTGCCGACGCGGGTGTAGAGGTCCGTCGGGTCGGCGGCTCGGGCCGAAAACGCGCAGAGCGCCGATAATAAGAAAAATGCGAAGCTTTTCATTCCAGGGGGTAGGGGAAACCTAAACTATGAACGAACGGGATCCAACGCCCTCTACGCGCCGGGCGCGACTGGACGTTAGTTAACGTCGTTAAACAGAGCGCGCGGATTTGGCGCGAGCGGTGCGGCGTCCTCAGCCGGCGAAGAGCGCGGGCGGGGACAGCTCGCTCACCGAACGGGCGGAAAAGGTGAACGCATCCAGCGCGATGGCGGCGGAGTTTTTGCCGAAGCGCACGGTCAGCGCGTCCACGCCGGGAGGCAGGTCCAGATCGACCGGGAGCGAGGCGGGGCGGAAGCGCGGCACTGCCGGCAGCCGGACCGGGATCACGGTTTGCGGGGTGTTTTCGCGGGAGAACACGAGCTCCAGCTCGGCCGCGGCGGGCTCTTGCGCGAGGCCCAGATAGGCGAGGGTGAGGCTGCGCTGGCCGGCGAGGCCGTGCAGGTTCGGGTAGTGGAGCCGCGCCCCGTCGGCGCCGCGCACGCCGAAGCCGCCCAGCGGGAGCTCGAGTTTTTCGCAGTGCTCGGCGCGGAAGTAGTCCTCCGCCTGGATGGGCCCGCGCGCCGCATCATAGCGGCCGACGCCTGTGAGGTCCACGCGCACGGGGGCGATGCGCCCGTCGGCGTGGTGGTGGACGTAGCTGATAAACGTGTCCCGGAAGTAGCGGTTACCGGTCTGGCTGATGTCGCAGTAGGCGAAGTAGGTCTGGCCGTGCCAGGCGAAGAAGCTCCCGTGCCGGCCCTGCCGGTAGCCGTGGGGCCAGGTGGGCGCCGCGGTGCCGTCGTGGAAGCTCGAATCCTGGAGCACGCAGCCGCGAAACTGGAAGGGCCCGTAGGGCGATGCACCGGTGGCGTAGAAACATCCCCATGAGAGATAATACACGTCGCCGTGGCGGTGCAGGGAGGGCTTGTCGTCGGTCTTGCCCGGACCGTAGGGACCCCACGGGTCGGTGATCTCGAGGCGGCGAGGTTTTTCGGCCAGCGACACCAGGTCGTCGCCGAGGCGGGCGATGTGATAATCCCAGACGCCGAAGATGATGTAGGCCGCGCCATCGGCCTCGACGAACACGCAGGCATCGTAGGGGTGGGTGGGGGCCTCGTCGCCGGTCAGGAGAGGACGGCCCAGCGGATCGCGCCACGGGCCGGCGGGCGAATCGCCCACCAACACGCCGGTGCGGCGATTGGCCTCGGAGAAGTAGAAAAAATATTTCCCGTCGCGCTCGGCGGCGTCGGTGGCCCAGCAGCCGTCGAAGGGCCGGGCGATGTAGGTCTGCTCCGGGTGGATGGTGCACTCGTGGCGCCAGTTCACCAGATCGGCGGAGGACCACACCCACCAGTCCTCCATGATGAAGCGATCGTTGCGCGGGGCTTTGTCGTGGCTGGCGTAGAGGTAGGCGCGGTCGCCGAAGATGTGGATGTGGGGATCGCAGGCGCCGAGCCCGGGCAGGATCGGATTACCGGCGGTGGACGTCGGGGAGGGGGTATGGGGAGCGGACATGGCGAACGCGCCGAACCTGTGCGCCGCGAAAGCGGGCCCGCAAGGTCGAAGCCCTAGCCGAGCGGTTTGGTGCTAAACGCATTTCAAAGACTGTTGTGGCCGCGGCTGTCCCCAGCCGTGCGGACGGCGCTCCGCGCCGCAACGAACCGAACGGCTGAGGACAGCCGTTTCCACACCCGCAATACACCAGGTGCGGAGTTACTTTTTGCCGGCCAGGCTCGACGAGGCGCCGACGAGGGCGGCGAGCTGGGCGGCGGCCTGCTGGAGCTCGGCGGACTGGGCGTTGAGCTCCTCGGCGGCGGAGGCGGTCTCCTCGGCGCTGGCGGCGTTGGACTGGGTGACTTTGTCCATCTGCGAGACGGCGGTGTTGATCTGCGAGAGGCCGGTGGACTGTTCGTGGGAGGCGGTGGCTACCTCGGCGACGAGGCGGTCGACCTCGCGGGCCTTGTCCACGATTTCGTTCAGGCTCACGGTGACGCGGCCCGAGAGCTCGACGCCCTGGGCGGATTTCTGGGTGGCGTCGGCGATCTTGTCGGCGGTCTCCTTGGCGGCGACGGCGGAGCGCTGGGCGAGCGAGCGC
>JALOTV010000381.1 GCA_025457685.1 Opitutaceae bacterium | reverse complement strand
GCCTTCATCGCCGGCGAGTTCGGCTACGCCTGCGCCGTGGGCATGATCCTCTTCGTGTTCATTCTCGGCCTTACCTACATCAACAACAAATACGTGAGGGTCGAAAAATGAGCGCCGCACTCAAAGACGCCGTCGGTTCGCACAAACAGAAGGACTGGCCCAAGCACCTCGTCATTCTGTTCTTCATCGTGATCGAACTGTTCCCGTTCTACATGATGCTCCAGGTGTCGTTTAAGGACAACGCCTCCTTCATCCAGAACCCGTGGCTGCCCACCGCGCCCTTCTCGGTCACCGAACGTTTCCAAGCGCCCGCTCCCGCTGCCTCGGCATCACCCGCCGCCCCCGCGGCCGGAGCCGCTGTCGAGTCCGCCGCCATCAAGACTCGCGAGCGCGCGGCCACCTGGACCGAGGTCTTCACCGGCAGCGTCACGCCTCCGCCGGGCGATCCCGACTACGTGGGCGGCGAGATGCGCTTCGACCTCGGGGTCTACAAACTCACCAACTGGGGCTTCGGTCTCAAACTCATCGGCCCCTACATCGCCAACACCGTGTTCGTCGCCGTCACCGGCACGGTCGTCACGCTGTTCCTGGCCATCCTCGGCGCCTACTTTTTCGCCCGCTACAAGATGCCATTCTCCGGCGTGCTCTGGGGCGCCTTCATGCTGCTCATGCTCCTCCCGGGCGTGGCCAACATCGTGCCGCTGTTCACCCTGCTGAAGGAGCTGTCGCTGCTCAACACGCTCTGGGCCCTCATCATCGTAGGTATCGCCGGCGGGCAGGTGTTTAACCTTTTTGTTCTGCGCAACTTCATCGAAGACCTGCCCAAGGATCTCTTCGAGGCCGCCGAGATGGACGGTGCCAGCCACTTTAAGCAGATCATCAACGTCGTGATCCCGATGTCCGGCCCCATCATCGGCACCCTCGCCATCCTGAGCTTCCTCGGCAAGTGGAACGACTTCCTCCTCCCGCTCATCGTCCTGCGCGACAAGGAGCTCTTCACCCTCGGCGTCGGCCTCATCTACCTCGACGGCGAATACGTGAAGCAGTGGGGCCAGATCATGGCCGCCTACTTCATCGCCTCCATCCCCCTCATTGTCATCTTCCTCTTCTGCATGCGCCTCTTCGTCCGCGGCCTCTCCGCCGGCGCGATCAAGGGCTGAGCCCCCAGGCCGCAGATCGGAAAACGAAGAACCCGCCCGAGCCAGCAGGCCCGGGCGGGTTCTTCGTTTTTCGACGGTGATGGTCGGCGCGATCAGAGGTGCAGCTTCAAACCCTGGCGCAGGTAGGTGGGCACATCGAGGTCCTGGCCTTCGAAGAGGTTTTTATCGCTCTTCTCAAAGGTGCCGCGGGTCTCGTGCTCGCCGAAGGAAATCTCCACCTGGTCGATCAGGTCGGTGGATTTCGCGCGTGCGGCGGCCTTGGGCTTGGCGCCACGCGAGGACGAGGCGTCGCCCAGATCGAGCGTGGCGTCGGCGCCTTGCTCGGCGACCGCGGCATCCGCGGCTTCCCGCACGGCCTCGGACGCACCGCCCGCCGCCGACCGGCTCGCTCCGGCCGACGCGGGGAAAGGCGCGGCGCTCTTCGTCCGCGTTCGGTTCGAGGGACCGCCGCGCGGGACAAATCCGCGCGCGCCCTGATCGCTGGTGCCGAGCACCATGAGCTCGACCCGCCCCTGGCAGGTCTCGTCGATCACCGCGCCCATGATGACGTGGGCCTCCTTGCCAAACTGTTCGGTCACGGCGGTCATGATCTCGTTGACCTTGGGCAGGGTGAGATCGGTGCCGCCGACGATGTTCACCAGCAGACGGTCCGCCTTGCGGGCAAACTCGGGCGTGGCCAGCAGTGGACAAAGCTTCAGGTTCTCGATCGCCTCCGCCACGGGGTCCTCGCCCGCGCCGCAGGCCAGACCGAAGAGCGTCTTGCCGCCACGGGTGTGGAAGGCCTGACGCAGGGTGGCGAAGTCGAGGTTGATCAGGCCGGTGCGAAACATCATCGACCAGATCGACTTCACCCCGCGACCGATCCACTCGTCGGCGCGCGCGAAGCTGTCGAGGACCGTCTCGCCCTCGGCCGCCTCCTGAAGCAGCAAATCGTTGGGCAGGGGAATGACCGCGTCGCAGGTCTTGCGCAGCGCGATCAGGCCTTCGTCGGCCTGCTTGGTGCGACGCCCGCCCTCGAAACTGAAGGGGAGCGTGACAAATGAAATCACCACCGCGCCCTGCTCGGCCGCGATCTCGGCCACGGTGGGCGCCGCGCCCGATCCGGTGCCGCCGCCCATGCCGGCGATCAGGAACACGAGGTCGCAGTCCTTCACCACCTCGAGGATTTTTTCGCGATCCGCCTCCGCCGCCTGGCGGCCGAGGTCGGGATCGGCCCCCGCGCCCAGCCCGCGGGTGATGCCGGCGCCGATGAGGATTTTTTCCTGCACCGGGCTGGAGGCGAGCGCCTGCGCGTCGGTGTTGATCACCGCCATCTGCAGGCGGTCGAGATTTTCCATCTTCAGGCGATCCACCGCGTTGGCGCCCGCGCCGCCGAGGCCGATGACCTTGATGGCGATGCGACGGTCGGTGAGCAGTTCGGTGGCGAAGGGAAGCGGAAGATCGGTGATCTGGTCGGAGGAGCTCATGGCGGGTTGGCGACGGCGGGTGGTGACGGAGGCGGGTGGGTGTTGCCTTAGACGGAGGCGATGCGGTCCAGCGTGTCGCGCAGCCGGCTGATGAAGCCCGTGCGGGACTTGGTGTTGGACGTGCC
>JALOTV010000380.1 GCA_025457685.1 Opitutaceae bacterium | reverse complement strand
GCCGCAGTGGATGATGAAGGAGCACGGGCTGGATGTGGTGCACGACATCGAGAATCGCTACGTGGGCTCGCAGCACTCGGCCATCATGCAGGCCTATCTTGGCGAAGCCGCGGCGGGCGTCACCTGGCCGCCGCCTTGGAGGAATTTTCAGGAAAACTATCCGGCGGAGGCCGCGCAGCTCGAGGTGGTCTGGGAGACGCCTTCGCTGATCAACAACTCGGTGATGGCGCACCGTCGCGTGCCCGAGGCGGTCGTCCGCGAGGTGGCCGAGCGGCTGCGCGCCTTGTCCGACTCGGAGGAGGGCAAGGCCTTGCTCGCCACGATCGACACTGACGGTTTTTATCCCGCGAACGACGCCGACTATGAGCCGGTGCGCCGCTTTGTGGAGCGCTTCGAGGCCGAGGTCCGGCCCATACGCCCGCCGCCCGTGAACGGGGGACCTTCGCCATGAAGACGTCCCCCGCAGTGCGTTTCATGGATCGGCTGCCCACCCGCATGACGGCGGGCATCGTCGCGGTTCTGGTCCTGTTGATCGGGTTGTTCGTGCAGGACTTCACCCGCCGCGATTTTGCACGGCAGCAGCACCGGCATCTGGAGTATGCGCATACACTGGCGGACACGCTGGCGATCTCGGCGTCCGGCTGGCTCGTCGCGCGCGACGTCGTGGGCATGCAGGAGTTGATCGATGCGCAACGCCGGCACGGAGACGTCGTCTACGCCATGCTGCTCGACCGCTCCGGTCGGGTGTTGGCCCACACCGACCGCGCGCGCGTCGGGCAATACGTCCAGGACCTGCGCGACGAGGCGGAGGATTTCTCCCGCTTCAGCGCGGATACGCTCGATGTCGGCGTGCCGGTGCGCATCGCGGACCAGCACGTGGGGTGGGCGCGCCTGGGAATCAGCCTGAAGGAATTGCAGGCGGCCATGGATCGCGATCGTCGCCGGGGCGTGGTCTACGCCCTGGTCGCGTGCAGCGTGGGCACGCTGATCGTCGGGGTGTTCGCCCACTTTCTCACCCGCCGCATCTACACGCTCCACCGGGTCTTGTCCCAGGTGCGCGCCGGCGCCCGCGCCGAGCGCGCACCGCCGCTCGGTCGGGACGAAGTCGGGCTGCTGGCCGAAGGTCTTAACGCCATGCTCGAAAGCCTGCAGGAACGCGACGAGGCCGTCCGCTCCGCCGGGCTCTATTCGCGGCGTCTGCTGGAGGCCGCGCTCGATCCGCTCTTCGTCATTCGCCGCGATGGCATGATCGGCGATGTCAACTCCGCCACCGAGCGCGTCCTGGGGCTTTCGCGGCACAGGTTGATCGGCTCCGCCTTTGCGGATTATTTCACCGATCCCGCGGCCGCCCGGCGCGGTTACGAACAGGCCTACGCCGAGGAGCAGGTGCGCGATTACCCGCTCACGTTGCGCGATGGTCAGGGAGGTCTCGTCCCGGTGAATTTTCACGCCAGCGTCTACTCCGACGTCAGTGGACGCGTGGCCGGTCTGTTCGCCGCCGCGCGCGATATGAGCGAGCACCAGCGCCTCCTCGCCCAGGCCCGGTCCGACGCCCAGGCCAAGGCCCAGCTGCTGCGCGAGGTGAATCACCGCGTGACCAATAATCTCGCCTCCATGCTCGGCCTCATCTCCCACGAGCGCGAGCACCTCGGCGAGGCCGAGCGCGAGGCGGTCGTGCCCGTGCTGGAGCGCCTCACCCAGCGGCTGCGCGGGCTGATGTTTGTGCATCGTATGCTGTCCGACGCCCACTGGGCCCCGGTGCCCATCGACCAGCTCGCCCGCGGCGTGATCGGCGCGGCCATGGCCGTCGCTCCCGTGCCGCCCTTGCTCACCGTCGGCCCGACCTTGGAGAAAATCTCCCCGCGCCAGGCATCCGCGCTCGCCATGGTTTTCAGCGAACTCGCCACCAACACGATCAAGCACGCCTGCGCCGTCGCCAAGCCCGAGGTGCGTTGCGAGATCGAGACGCTCTCGCCGGAATCGGTTCGCATCGTTTACGCCGACAACGGGCCCGGGTTTTCGTCCGCCGTGCTGGAGCAAGACCACGCCAACATCGGCCTCCGCCTCGTCCGCATGCTGGTCGAGCAAAGCCTGCGCGGCCGGCTCCGCCTGTGGAACGACGGCGGTGCCCGCGTGGAGATGACCCTGCGTCTGGAGGACAGGACTCGCACCTGAGCATGCCTTTTTTTCGCCCCCGCCGCTCCCGCATCCGACGCCCTTTTCTCCCCACACCACATCATGAAAGCTCCCGCATCCCTGCGCATCGTGATCGCCGACGACGAACCGCTCATCCTCCACCTCGTCGGCCAGGAGGTGAACATCGCCGGCCACAAGGTCGTCGGCCAGGCGCTCGACGGGCGCGAGGCCCTCGAGCTCACCGAACGGCTCAAGCCCGACGTGGTGCTCATGGACATCTCGATGCCCGAGATGGACGGCTTCGAGGCCACCGAGCTCATCCAGGACCGGTGTCCCACTCCGGTGGTCATGCTCACCGCCCACCTCGAGCAGGAGATGCTGGAAAGGGCGGCGGACTGCGGCGTGGGCGCCTACCTGGCCAAGCCGCCGCAGGCCGGCGACATCAACCGCGCCATCGTGGTGGCGATGGCCCGCCACGCGCTGCTCGAGCTGAAGGTGCTGCACGGGCTCCTGCCCATCTGTTGCTCCTGCAAAAAAATCCACGACGAGAGTGGAAAATGGGAGCAGCTCGAGTCCTACATCAGCGCCCACACCGACGCGAAATTCACCCACACCTACTGCCCGAGCTGCGCTCGGCAGTATTTCCCGGGAATGGTCGATGAAAACGGATTGGTCCGCGAGCACAGGTTGCCGACGGCGCGTTGACGGAGGGCACGCCGCGAGGGCGGCCGGGGAGGAGCTCGGACCGCCCGCCGGGAGTTTTTGCGACGGGTAAAAATCAACCCGTCCCGGTCGGCTTGTCCGCCGCCCCGCGCCGGCGCCACCAGCCGGCGAGCAGACTGCCGATGAGCGAGTGCGCCACGCTCGAGATCGCGCAGGGCACGGCGGTGAGCGGATCGGCGAAGTTGTTTCGCGCCAGCACCACGCCGAGCCCGCTGTTCTGCATGCCGACTTCGATGGAGACGGTGCGCCGGACCACCTCGGGAAAACCG
>JALOTV010000379.1 GCA_025457685.1 Opitutaceae bacterium | reverse complement strand
TTCTGGAAACACGAACCGCCGAAACCCACGGAGGCCTTGAGGAATTTGGGCCCGATGCGCGAATCCTTGCCTATGGCGTTGGCTACCTCGTCCACATCAGCCTCTGTCGCCTCGCACAGCGCGCTGATCGAATTAATCGAGGAGATGCGCTGCGCCAGGAACGCGTTGGCCACCAGCTTCGACAGCTCGGACGACCACAGGTTGGTGGTGAGGATGCGCTCACGCGGCACCCAGCGCGCGTAAACCGAGACCAGCGTCTCGATCGCCTGCTGGCCCTCGGGCGTGCGTTCTCCGCCGATCAGGACGCGGTCGGGATTGGTCAAATCCGCCACCGCCGTGCCTTCGGCCAAAAACTCGGGATTGGACAAGACCTGGCACTTGGCCGAGCCGGGCTGCGCGGCGAGGATCGTCTTGATCGTCTCCGCCGTGCGCACCGGGATGGTGGACTTTTCCACGATGATCTTCGGGCTCTTGGCCACCTCCGCGATGGTGCGCGCCACCGACTCGATGTAGCGCAAATCCGCCGCGCGGCCCTTGCCCACCCCGTAGGTCTTGGTCGGCGTGTTCACCGACACGAACACGATGTCCGCCGCGTCGATCGCACCGCGCACATCCGTGGAGAAAAACAAATTCCGGCCCCGCGCCTCCTTCACCACCTCATCCAGCCCTGGCTCATACACCGGCAGCGTGTCCGAGTTCCACGCAGCGATGCGCCGCTCGTTCAAATCCACCACCGTCACACGGATGTCCGGCGCCTTCAGCGCGATCATGGCCATGGTGGGTCCGCCGACGTAGCCGGCACCGATGCAGCAGATTTTAAGCATAAAAGTGAGAGGGAGAATTGATTGAACTAAACGCGACCATCCAAGTGCAAAACACGGGCGCTCATCCTCCCCGCCTCATCCCATACCCCGCCGCCTCTCAGGGTCTGCCGCGAATCAGGCCCCGGAGTTCGTTGTTGGCGGTATTTTGATCGAGCATGCCGGGCGGCAGAAGCAGGGTGGCCTTGACCGGCGTCTCCGCGTCCGAAAGCGCGCTCTCCAGATGGATTTTCACCCGGGTCGCCTCGCCGGCGGCGAGTTCTGGTAGGGAGGCTTGGTAGTCCTTCGTCCCCACGCGGACCGCCACACGCAAGTCCCCCACCGCCCGTCCGCTGCGGTTTTGCACCACGAAGGTCAGCGTGCGCGTGCCGGCGTCGTAATCCTGGGTGGCCAGCGCCGGGTCCACCCGTGAGGGCGTGGCCCGCTCCAGGGCCCAACCGAGATTCACGATGCCTCGACCAAAATCGGGGTCCGTCCCCGCCACGCCGGCGTCGTTGGAATACTGCACCAATAAATCCGCCGCCTGGATCGCATCCAGTTCCGGATTTTGCGAAAGCAAGGCCGCGAGCGACCCCGCGACCACCGGTGCGCTCGCCGAGGTCCCGCTGAAAAGGAAACGCCCGCCGCCCGCCGCGACGGTTCGCACGCCCACGCCGGGCGCGGTCAGTTGCAGGGTTTCCCCCGAATTGGAAAACAAGGCCTGCCGGCCGCCCGCATCCACCGCGCCGACCGAAACCACGCCCGGGTAGGCGGCCGGCCAGGCCACGCGCTCCACCTGGTCGTTGCCCGACGCGGCCACCAGCGCCACCCCGTCGGCCAGCGCGTAATCCACCGCCGAGCCGAGCACCTGCACCGTCGCGTAGCCGCCCAGACTGAGGTTGATCACCCGCGCCCCGGCGTCCACCGCCGCCACGATGCCCTGGGCCACGGAAAAGGCGTCGCTCTTTCCGTCCGGCCCGAACACGCGGATGCTCAACAATTCCGCCGCGGGCGCCACTCCCGGCACATCCGGCGCCGCGCCCGCCGCGATCGCCGCCACGGCCGTGCCGTGCCGCGTATCCTCCGCCAGGCCAACCACACCGTATCCGATATCCAAATACCGCAGCCTCGCCCCGAAGGCGGCATCCGGGGCCACGCCACCATCAAGAATCGCGATCAGCACTCCCCTGCCCCGCTCCCGCGCATCTCCCCTCGCCTCGATCAGGCCCAGCAGGCCGCCCTCCACCGGCCGGACCTCGCCCTCTGCGCGCTGCTCTTTGGGCGGCGGCGGAGTGGTGACCAGCGTGTTGGCCGAGACGGAGACGTAGTCGGCGATGTTTTCCGCCATTTCCTCGATCAGCCTCGCGTAGTCGCGCACGCGGACCCGCACCGCGAGCAGGCCGTCGATCCGGCCGGTCAACTCCGCGCCCGCGTGCATCGCCCTCGCCAAAAACCGCCGGTAGGCCGCCTCGTCACGAAAAGTCAGGATGGCCTCGCCGCTGCGCACCCACTCGCTGCCCAGCCGCGCGCGCAGTTTGGCCACGAGCACGCCTTGTTCTTCGGGAGTGAGCGTCTCGCGTCCCGCTGAAAACAGGGAGTCGCCTTCGAGGTCTGGCCACCCGGCCACCGTTCGCGATTCCACCCGCCCGCCATCCGCGCGTTCGCGTGATTGCAGACCGATCTCACGCCAGCCCCACAGCCCCAGCAGGCCGAGCACGAGCAAGGTCAGCAACCAAGCTGACGGCGGGACTCGACGGGCGGGAGCGGACATCGTGAAAACCGGGACGCGCTCCTTCGCCTCGCAGTTACGCCTCCGCGAGCAAGGCATGAAGCTCGTCGCACACCGCGACCGAGCCCGCGACAAAGGGCACCCGGCCCATCTTGAGGTCGAAAACTTTCAGCGGAAACAGGGGACCGTCGAGATAACGCACCTCCCCGCCCGCGCCTTGGCAAAAGGGCACCGCCGCCGCGAT
>JALOTV010000378.1 GCA_025457685.1 Opitutaceae bacterium | reverse complement strand
GCGGGAGCCGAGGGTGGCGGAGTTGATCCATTGGCGGCCGCCGACCCAGCCGCGGACATTGGGCGGATTAAAGAGTGTCTGGCCCATCTGGCGGAGGGATCCGAGGACCTGGCGGGAGAGCGGGGCGACATCGAGCTGCAGGTCCTGGATGAGCGCCAGGTAGAACTGGACGGGGCTCTTGATGTAGTTGCCACGGTAGGACTCGGCGAAAAAGACCCGGCTGCCGAAGAAGCGCAGCGCGAGGGCCCGCAGGTCGAAGTTTTGCGCGCGCCACCAATCGCCCAGGACCGCGAGATGGGCGGCCGGGAGGGCCGATTCCGTGAGGTAGAAGCGGGAAAGCTCGTGCGGCAGATAGGTGCCGGCGGCGGGTTGTTTGTAGGCGAGGTCGATGACGCCGTCGCCGTCGAACGGGGCGGTTTTTCCAAAAATGGTCTTGGGGCGGTCGTCGTGCTGGCGTTGCACGAAGATAAACTCGCCAAGGCGCTGGCGGTAGCCGGTGAAGGCGCGGGCGGCCTCCTTGATGTCGCGCTCGGTGTAGTTGCCCTCGCCGAGGACGAAGAGCTCGAAGAGTTCGCGGGCGAAATTTTCGTTGGGGGCGTCGCGTTTGCTGTCCTGCAAATCGAGGTAGCGCACCATGGCCGGAGAGCGGGAGACGGCCTTGGTGAGAACGGGGGCGCGTCCAAAGGCGTGGCTGCGGATGAGGGCGTGGTGATCGAAGACGTGCCCGGCGTTTTTCACCTTCTCATAGCTGATGACGTAGATGTCGCTGAGGAAGAGGGTCCATTTTTCCTGCGCAGCGTGGGTGGGCTCGGCGGCGAACTGGAGCCACTTCAGGCTCATGTCCTGAAAGGCCTGCTGGGAGCGGTCGCGCGCCTCTTTTTGGAGGAGGCGTTTTTGCAGCGGCTCGGCGTCGCGCAGGCGGCGGGCGAAATCAGGGGTGTCGTCTTCGAGGCGTTCGACCAGACCGGGTTTGGCAAATGCCACAGGGCGGACGGGGAAAAGCCGTTCGAGGGTGGCGGGCAGACCGTCCGCGACGGCGCGCTCGACCTCCTCGGGCTGCGCGGACCAGCCGGCGCGGCGAAGGAGGTGGCGGGCGGCGGCGGCATTGAAGGCGGCGGGCGGGAGCGGCTGCCAGGCTGCGTCGGGCGGCAGCGGAGCGGACGGGCGGGCGGTTGAGGACGGAGCGGGCGCGGGGGTGGCGGACGTTTCCATGTGGGGCAGAGACGCCGCGATGGGCGGCAGGTTTCGCGATGAGGAAAGATTTTTTTCGCGAGCGAGCGCTGTGCTAAAATTCGCAGAGAAGACTGTGGCTTAACTTTTAACCGCAGAGATCGCAAAGGACGCAGAGCAGAGCGGCTGTTTGGCTCTGTGTCCTCTGCGATCTTTGCGGTTCATTTAGAAATCTACGCCACTCAGAACGGCTACGAAGTTCTTGAAGCCGTTCTAGGTTTGTTGCGCTGCGGGCACTTCTGTCATGGCGGCGAGTGTGGATTTGAGCGCGGGCAGGTAGACGGGTTTGGTGAGGTACTCGTCCATGCCGGCCTCGAGGCATTTTTCACGCGTGCCTTTGGCGGTGGTGGCGGTGACGGCGACGATGGGGACGTGAATGCCGTGGTGACTGGCGGTGCGGATTTTCCGCGTGGTTTCATAGCCGTTCATGCCCGGCATTTCGAGGTCCATGAAGATGATGTTGTAGGTCTGCTTCGTGCTGAGCGCGACGGCCTCTTCGCCATCGTGGGCGAGGTCGGTGAGGAAGCCCTGGCGCCGGAGCATGATCTTGAGCAACTCGCGATTGACGGCCTGGTCGTCCACGATCAACGCGCGGCCCCGGATGGCGGGCGCGGTGCCGCCGGTGGAGTTGCGGGCGGAGTTGTCGGTCGCCGCATCCGCCATCGCGGGGACAGGCGCGCAGGGAAGGGTGATGGTGAAATGCGTGCCCTGTCCCAGGAGGCTCTCGACGGTCATGGTGCCGTGCATGAGATCCACGATGCGTTTGCAGATGGCGAGGCCGAGGCCGGCGCCGTTGTAGCGGCGGGTCTCGCCGTGGACCTGGGTGAATTGTTTGAAGAGTCCGGAGAGTTTGTCCGAGGAGATGCCGATGCCGGTGTCGCAGACTTCAAAGATGAGTTTGCCGTTGGCGGCGCTGGCTTCGTCGGCGGGCGGAGTCCAGCTGGCGCGCAACGTGACTTCGCCTCGGTCGGTGAATTTGATGCCGTTGTTCACGAGATTGACGAGGATCTGGCGTATGCGGGCGGGATCGCCGAGCACGGCGAGTCCGTCGTCGAAGCGTTGGTCGCAGCGCAGGAGGAGGTTTTTTTCAATGGCGGAGGGCGTCAGGAGATCGACGACTTCGTGGATGAGCAGGGCGGGCGACCAGGCGATGGAGTCGAGGACGAGGCGGCCCTCCTCGATTTTGCTGAGGTCGAGGACGTCATTGACCATGCCGACGAGTCGGTCGCCGGCGCTGATGATGGTGTCGACGTAGCGCTGCTGGGTCGGGTCGAGTTTCGTCTCGGAGAGGACGCTGGCAAAGCCCAGCACGGCGGTGAGGGGCGTGCGTATCTCGTGGCTCATGACGGCGAGGAACTCGCTTTTGGCGTTGTTGGCAGACTCGGCGGCGAGGACGGCGCGGTGGAGTTCGCGTTCGGCGGCTTCACGCTGGCGGATCTCGGCGCGGATGAGGGTCACGAGGGTTTCGCGGGAGAGAAAAACGGCGATCAGGATCAGGCCTACGGTGTAAACGAGGGCGCGGTTGGTGAGGATGGAGAGGACCCAGTTGGAG
>JALOTV010000377.1 GCA_025457685.1 Opitutaceae bacterium | reverse complement strand
AACAAACCTGAAACCTGAGACCTGACGGAGCGCGGCAGCGCGTAGATGTTCGATATGAATGTAGCGGCCCGACGAAAACGGAGGTTGCGGAGGATGCATTTTACCGGACGCCCTCTGGGCGGTAAAATGCACTAATGGGGCGCCCGCTCGCAGGCCGTGCAGGAAACAAGCCTGAAGGTAAGACGAAAACCTAAAACAGCTGCATCGAATGCAATCGCCGCTTGGGCGGGGAGTCGTGTGCCCGAGGAGATCATCAGAATCTGAAACTCAGGTCTCAGGTTTCAGGTCTCTCTGTCCTTCTCAGGTTTCTCCAGTGTCTAGTGGACCGAGCTGGGGCTCGGCGCTCCTAGGGCCTTGCTCGGTGGCCCTTTCCGCTGCGCGGATCCGCGTCAGCGGCGGGCGGGGAGGACGAAGCGCACCGAGGGCTCGCTATCGGGCGCGGACTGGGCGCCCGGCCACGGGCGTCACGGGGCCGCCGGTGAAGACCGAGTCGGCGGGGATCTTGGCAAAGCCTTCCTCGATCAGGCGGGCGACGTGGGCGTCGCGCGTCTTGGCGTCCGGGCTGCCCATGATGGCCACGATCACGCGCTTGGCGTCGCGCTGGGCGGTGGCCACGAGGCAAAAGCCGGCCGAGCGGGTAAACCCGGTTTTCAGGCCGTCGCAGCCGGGCACGGTGGCGAGGAGTTTGTTGTGGTTGCGCATGGGCAGGGGCTCGGCGCGCACACCGGCTCCGAAGCTGGCGACGCGCAGCGAGCTGTAGCGCAGCACATCGGTGTGGAGGACGAGTTCGCGCGCGAGGAGCGCGAGGTCGCGCGGGGTGGTGAGGTCGCCGTCGGCAGGATTGCGCGAGGCCGGGGGCAGGCCGTGCGGGGTGCGCCAGGTGGTGCGGGTCATGCCGAGGGCCTGGGAACGGGCGTTCATGGCGGCGACAAAGGCCTCGCGCGATCCAGCCACGGGAATGACTAGGGCGTGGGCGGCGTCGTTGGCGGATTCGACCATGACGGCGCGGAGCAACTCCTCGACGGGGAAGGTCTCGCCGGCGGCGAGGTTGACCTGGGTGCCGCCCATGGACTGGTCGGTGGCGTTGGCGGTGACCGGGGTGTCGAGCCGCAGGCGGCCGGCGACGAGGGCGTCGTGGGTCACGAGGTAGGTCATGAGCTTCGTCACGCTGGCGGGCGGCGAGGGGGCGTCGGCGTTTTCCTCGGCGAGGATGGCGCCGCTGGCGGCGTCCATGACGACGTAGCCGCGGTAGGCGGCGCGGGCGAGGGGGGCGGCGAGCAGGGAGAGGCCGACGAGGAGGGCGGCGAGGAACGGGCGGAGGCGGGCGGAGGGCATCGGAGCGTGGAGAGGAAGCGAGGAGGGAGCGGGGTTCCGGGCGGGCGGGCGAGACGGAAAAACGCCGCGCGGTGAGCTTGGCGTTGCGGCCGGCGAGGGAGGGCCGCAGCGTGCGACTTTTTGCATGAGCCAAGCTTTCGCGAACCATGGGTCGGGCGCTGCGTAACATCGGCATCGTATCGGGCGTGACGATGGCCTCGCGCGTGCTCGGGCTCGGGCGCGACGTGGCGATCACGGCCGTGTTTGGCGCGAGCGCGCTGGCCTCGGCGTTCGTGACCGCGTTCACCCTGCCCAATCTTTTCCGGCGTCTGCTGGGCGAGGGCGCGCTCACCGCCGCGCTGGTGCCGACCCTGCAGGAGGAGACCAAGGCGCGCGGCGAGGACGGCGCGCACGCGCTGGTCAACCAGGTGGCGACGTGGACGCTGCTGGCCTCGGGCGCGATCACGCTGGCGGCGATGGCGGTGCTGGCCGCGCACGGCTGGTGGGCGCCGCGGCTGGAGGCGGCGGGCTGGGAGGCGGCCACCGTGGCGCGGTGGGCGACGGGGGCCGGGCTCGGGGTGGTGTTGTTCCCATATCTTGTGACGGTGTGCCTGGCGGCGGTGTTTAGCGCGGCGCTGCAGATCCGCGGGCGTTTTTTGGAGCCGGCGCTGAATCCGGTGTGGTTGAATCTTTCCATGCTGGGCCTGCTCGGGGTCGGGGTGTGGGGCGCGGCGGGCGACGATGCGGCGGCGCGCATGCGCTGGCTGTGCGCGGGCGTGCTGCTGGGCGGATTGCTGCAGATGGTGGTGCCGGCGCTGGCGCTGCGGCGGCTGGGCTGGCGGCCGCGCTTCGCGGCGGAGCGCAGCGAGGGCGTGCGTCAGATCGCGCGGTTGATGGTGCCCACCCTGTTCGGCTCGGCGATTTATCTGATCAACACCACCGTGTCGCGCCTGCTGGGGCTGTCGTTGGACGATGCGGCGGCGACGGTGCTCAACCTATCCACGCGCCTCATGGAGCTGCCCATCGGGGTGTTCGCGCTGGCGGTCTCCACCGTGGTGTTTCCGCAGATCGCGCGGCACGCGGCCGAGGGCAGGCTGGACCGGCTGGCGGAGGATTACGGCAAGGGCATGCGGCTGATCCTGCTCGTCAATGTGCCGGCGGCCTTCGGGCTGGCGGTGCTGGCCGAGCCGATCACGCGGGTGCTTTTCGAGCGCGGGGCCTTCACCGCGCGCGACACCGCGGTCATGGGGCCGGTGCTGGCGGCGAGCGCGCTGGCCTTGCCCTTCCTCGCGTTCGTGAGCCTGACCCTGCGCGCCTTTTACGCGCTGAAGGACACGGGCACGCCGGTGCGGGTGGCGCTGGTGAGTTTTGTGGTCAACGTCGTCGCGAGCGTGGCCTTGATGGGCTCGCTCGGCGCCACGGGGCTCGCGATGGCCGCCACGCTCGCGGTGGTGGTGCAGGCGGCGCTTCTGCAGGTGTTGCTCACCCGGCGGGTGCGCGGGGTGCGCTTTCGCGGTCTGGTGCCGCACCTGGTCAAGGTGTCCGCCGCCAGCGTGCTCATGGCGTTGGCGGTGGGCGCAGGGTGGGCGGGTTGGTCGGACGCGACAGGCGACGACGCGGGGGCGTGGCAGGATCTGCTCGGGCTGGCGCTGGTGCTCGGCGCGGGCGTGGCGGTTTACGGCGGCGCGGCGCTGGCGCTGCGGGTGGATGGCCTCGCGGAGTTGCTGGCGCTGGCGCGCCGCAAGCGCGGCGGGTAGGAGCTAGAGACTAGGTGCTAGTTGCTAGAAGCTAGCGGCTAGAGGCTAGAAGCTAGTGACTAGGAGCTAGGGGCTAGGCGGCCGAGCTGGGGCTCGGCGTTCCCAGGGCACGGGTCGGTGGCCCTCCCCGCTACGTCGGCAAGGAGGGCGGTGGCTCAGGCAGGGCTTAGGCCGCGAGC
>JALOTV010000002.1 GCA_025457685.1 Opitutaceae bacterium | reverse complement strand
AGGGCCTTGCGATCGCGTGGGCGGGGGAGGTCCACGGTGATCGGGGCGGCGAGGGTGGCGCCGGGGCCTAGGGTGAGCGGGATGACGCGATCGGCGAGGTAGAGGGCCTCGTCCACGGAGTTGGTGATGAGGACGACGGTCTTTTTGTCGGACTGCCAGATGTCGGAAATCTCGTCCTGGAGGTTGGCACGGGTGAGGGCGTCTAGGGCGGAGAGTGGTTCGTCGAGCAGGAGGATGCGCGGGTTGATGGCGAGGGTGCGGGCGACGGAGACGCGCTGGCGCATGCCGCCGGAGAGCTGGCGCGGGAGGCGGTCGGCGGCGTGGGAAAGCTTCACCATCGCGATGTATTTGGCGACGTGTTCGGCGCGTTCGGCGGCGGTCTGGGCGGGGAAGACGGCCTGCACGGCTAGCTCGATGTTTTCCGCCACGGTCAACCACGGGAGGAGCGAGTAGTTTTGAAAAACGAGGCCGCGATCGGGGCCGGGGCCGGACACGGGACGGCCCTCGAGCGTGATGGTGCCGGAGTCGGGTTTGATGAGCCCCGCGATGAGCGACATCAGCGTGGTCTTGCCCTGGCCGGAGTAGCCCACGATGGCGACAAACTCGCCTTCTACGAGGGAGAGGTTGACGTCCTTCAGGACGGGCGTGCCGCCGTAGGATTTGCAGACGTTGTTGAGTTCGAGAAAGGACATCGGGTTCAGGATTGAGCGGCGCGGCGGGCGGAGAGGGCGGAGGTGAAGGCGATGCCGCAGCTGACTGCGGGGGACAGGATGCTTTTGGCGACGACGCCCGCGGTGACGGCTCCGGTGAGCCAGGCGTCGCCCTGGTTAATCGCGACTTGGAGCAGGCCCACGGGGAGGCCGATGGAGAGGGTGCGGGACCAGACCACGGGATCGAGCAGCGCGGAGCGGGGCATGGTCGGTGGCAGGATTCAGGCGGTTTTGAAGCGGGCCTCGATGACGCTCATGAGGCGGTCGAGGACGAAGCCGATGAAGCCGATGGTGAGAATGGAGAAGATGATGTTTCCGTAGTTGGCGTTGTTGTATTCGTTCCAGAGGAAGGAGCCGACGCCGGTGCGGCCGGTGAGCATCTCGGCGGCGACGATGACGAGCCACGCGATGCCGAGGGAGAGGCGGAAGCCGGTGAACATGTAGGGCAGGGTGGCGGGCACCATGATCTTGAAGAGCATCTTGGTGCGGGAGAGTTTTAGCACGCGGCCCACGTTGAGATAATCCTGCGGGATGGCGCGCACGCCGACGGCGGTGTTGAGCACGGTCGGCCACATGGCGCAGATCGCGATGGTGAAGAGGGCGCCGTTTTCGAGAGCCTGTTTACCGGTGCTGAGGAAGAGGACCATGCCGAGCGGCAGCCAGGCGAGGGGCGAGACGGGGCGCAGGACTTGGACGATGGGGTCGAAGACACGGGCGAAGGCCTTGGAGAGGCCGAGGAGGAAGCCGATGGGGGTGCCGACGAGGAGGGCGATGGCGTAGCCTTTGGCGACGAGGGCGAGGGAGTAGCCGACGAGGCGGAGGATGCCCTGGTCCTGTTCGCCGCGTTTGGCGAGGGGCTCGACGATGTAGGGCTTGGCGACCTCCCAGGTGGCGGCGGGCGTGGGCAGCTCCTTCGCGACGGTGGCGCTGAGGAGCGACCAGAAGCCGAGGCAGAGGGCGAGTCCGGCGAGGAGGCTGAGGGCGCTGATGATCAGATTGCGGGCGGTGGCGTTCATTTAGGGACTGGGTGCGGGGAGGCCGGATGGGAGGAGGACGGCAAGGAAGGGGCCGCGCCCGAGGGGGCGGGCGCGGCGGGCGGGATCAGTTCTTGAGGGAGTGGACGGGGAAGCCGGTGGCGTAGGCCTCGAGGTCGCCCTTGGGGTCGAAGGTGACGCCGTCGAAGAGGGTGAAGGGCGAGTCGTCGCGCGTGCGGTCGGTGACACCTAGCTCGGCCATGGCCTCCTCGTAGATGTCGGGGCGCATGACGCGTTTCACCACGGCCTCGTAGTCGGGCGCGCCGGTGACCAGGCCCCAGCGGCGGAACTGGGTGAGCCACCAGAGGCCGTATTTGGGCTGGGGGTAGTTGGCGTTGCGCTTGGAGAAGTGCATGGGATGGGTGTCCTCGACCTTGCGGCCATCGCCGTAGTCGAGCTGCCCGAGCATGCGGCCGAGGATGATCTCCTTGGGGCAGTTGATGTAGTTGGGTTTGGATACGATGGCGCAGGCCTCGTCGCGGTTGGCCATGTCGTCGAGCCAGACGGAGGCCTCGTGGAGGGCCTTGATGACGGCCTTGACGGTCTTGGGGTTCTTGGTCGCCCACTCCTCGGTGAAGGCGAGGACCTTCTCGGGGTGGTCCTGCCACATGTCCTGGGTGGTGACGGAAGTGTAGCCGATGCCGTCCGCGATGGCGCGGGCGTTCCAGGGCTCGCCGACGCAGAAGCCGTCCATTTTGCCGACCTTCATGTTGGCGACCATCTGAGGGGGCGGGATGGTGACGAGGGAGACGTCGGTGTCGGGGTTGATGCCGCCGGCGGCGAGGTAGTAGCGCATCCACATGGCGTGGGTGCCGGGGGGGAAGGTCATGGCGAAGGTGAGGGGCGAGCCCTTGGCCTTGGCGGCGTCGACGAGGGGCTTGAGGGCCTTGGGGTCGGCACCGACCTTGCCCTTGAAGTCGTTGGAAAGGGTGACGGCCTGGCCGTTGCGATTGAGCAGCCAGGGGATGATCATCGGCTTGGGGGTGGCGCCGCCGAGGCCCATGGTGGAGGCGAAGGGCATGCCGATGAGCATGTGGGTGGACTGGATGTCGCCCGAACTGAGCATGTCGCGGATGGCGGCCCAGCTGGCGCCCTTCTTGATGGTGGCGTTGATGCCGTATTTTTTGAAGAAGCCCTTTTCGTGGGCGATGACGATGGGGGAGCAGTCGGTGAGGGCGATGAAGCCGAAGGACACATCGGGCTGCTCGGGCTGGGCGTGGGCGAGGGGGGCGGCGAGGCCGAGCCCGAGCAGGGCGGCGGCGCCGAGGCCGGCGAAGCGGCGGAGAAAGGTGCGGCGGGAGGAGTTCATCGGATGGTCGGTAGGTGGTGCGTTTATTCTGCGGCGGTGGATTCGATGTGGTCGGGGCGCCGGAGGGCGCGCGAGCGGGGACACATCAGCCGCGCGTGTGCCAGCGGGGGCGGGAAGGTCGATAAAGGCGGTTCAAAGAATTGATCGAAATGATGAACAAAACTGGTGGGAACACGCCGGCGTCCGACCGGGCTCAGGCGGCGGCGTGGCGGGCGCGGGCCTGGGCGCAGAGATCGGCGCGGAAGACGCGGCGGGCGAGATCGGCGGGGGGCGACAGCCCCTTGGCGATGACCCCGTGGCGGACGAGGCCGTCGATCATCCACTGGGCGCGAAGCGGAGAGGGCACGTGGGCCTCGTCGCGGAAAAAGCGGATGTAGTTTTCCGCGGATACGGAGTCGCCGCCGTCGCCGAGATCGAGCGGGCCGACGAGCGCGGGGGCGAGCAGGCGGGCGGGCAGGTTGATGAACTCCGGCCGGGAGAGAAGTTTCGCCAGTTCGGGGCGGAAGGCGGGCTCGTCGCAGAGCCGGGCCGCCTCCTGGAGGGCGGAGACGAGGGCGAGGTGTTCCTCGGGGCGGGCGGCGGCGAAGTCTTCCCGCACCATGAAGACCTTTTCCGGGTGGCCCGGGGCGAGCGCGGCGGAGGTGGCGACGATCCAGCCGGTTTTTTCGCGCACCGCGAGGGTGTTCCACGGGTCGCCGACGCAGTAGCCGTCGATGGTGCCGGCGGCGAGGTTGCGGTGGAGTTGCGGGGGCGGGACGACGACGATGCGCAGGTCCTTGTCGGGATCGATGCCGGCGCCGCGGAGCCAATCGCGCAGGATGATGTGCTGGGCGGAGCAGCCGAAGACTACGCCGAGGACGAGGAGACGCTCGTGGCGGATGCGCCGGATCTCGTCGCGCAGGGTGGAGGCGTCGCGAACGCCGCGTTTCCAGAGGGCGGTGGAGAGCGTGATGGCGTTGCCGTGGGCGTTGAGCACGTGGGCGCTGAGGCAGGGGGTGGCGAGGCAGCCGAGGCCGAGGGTGGTGGCGACGAGCATCGGGGCGACGGCGTGGGCGGCGTCGAGTTCGCGATAGATGACCTTGTCCCGCACGGTGGCCCAGCCGACCTCGCGGCTGAGCTCCACCTCGAGGCCGCGTTTGCGGAAAAGCCCGTGGGCGTGGGCGACGAGAATGGGTGCGGCGTCGGTGAGCGGGACGAAGCCGATGCGAATGCGCGCGCCCGGCGCGGGCGAGGGCGGTGGATGCGGGGCGCGGGAGGCGGCGAGGGTGGGCATGAGAGGCGCGCGCGGAAGCGAGCGGCGTGCCAGCCGCGGCTGGTCTGGAACCTGCTGTTCACGAAAACGCGCCAAATGATGACCGATATTCATCATCGGGCCGCACCGACCCATCCATGACCTCCACCTTAGACAGCCGTCAGTTGCTCGCCTTTGCCCACCTGGCCCGATGCGGCAGCTTCACGCAGACGGCGAAGAATCTTCATCTCACGCAGTCGGCGATCAGCCATACGATCAAGGCGCTGGAGCAGGATGTGGGCGTGTCTTTGTTTGAGCGGGTGGGGAAACGGGCGTTTTTGACCGAGGCGGGGGAACTGCTTCGTCCGGCGGCGGAGAAAATCCTGCGCGAGATGCACGACACGCGCGCGGTGCTCGAGCAGGCGGGGAGCTGGGGGCGCGGACGCCTGCGGGTGGGGGCGAGCGTGACGGCCTGCCAGCACCTGCTTCCGACCGTGTTGCGCGAGTTTCGCCAGAGCTTCCCGGAGTGTTCGCTGCGTCTGGAGCCGGGAGACGGGCCGCGGATGATCGAGTTGCTCAACTCGAACCAGATCGATCTGGCGCTGATGTTGGAGCCTGCGAGGGAATCGGGCCTGGAGTTTCGCGCATTGTTCACCGACGAGCTGCGGATCCTGGTCTCGCCGATGCATGGCTGGGCGCGATCGGGTCGGGTCGGGGCGGAGGCGATCGCGCGGGAGACCCTGATCGTCTACAACAAAGGCAGCTTCACCGACAGTCTGCTTTCCGAGCATTTCCGGCGCTACGGGGTCGAGTGGGGGCGGTCGATGGAGCTGGGGTCGATGGAGGCGATCAAGGAGTTGGCCAAAGTCGGCGTGGGCGCGGGGGTGTTGGCGCGCTGGGTGGCGCGGCGCGAACTCGACGAAGGATCGCTGGTCTCGCTGGCCCTGCCGGGTGGGAAACTCAAGCGCACCTGGGGGGTGGGGCATCTGCGCGGCAGGCGGCTCTCGCTCGCGGAGGAAACTTTTTCCGGTCTGTGCGAGGCGGTGGCGCAGAGTCTCGAGGTGGGATAAGGCGAGGCGCGCTCCGCGCCGGATCGCGGCGGAGGGCGCGCGCGATGATGCGTGCGCGTTGGTTTATTTCCTGCGTGCGCCGGGGTGTGTTCACTTAGCGGGGCTCGCGCACACGATGCCGCACGGGGCGAGGAGGAGGCCGTTGCCGTCCGATAGCGGACTAGGCGCCGGCGCGGAGCGGGAGGCGGACGGCAAACGTGGCGCCGCCGCCGGGTGTATCCGATATCTCGATACGGCCGGAGTGGGCGGCGACCAGGCCGACGCAGATGGAGAGGCCGAGACCGAGGCCGAAGTTTTCCCGGCCGGTCTTGGAAGTGTAGTTCAGGTCGAAGATACGTTCGCGAAGATCGGGCGGGACGCCCGGGCCGCGGTCGATGATGCTGACGACGGCCTCGCCGGGCGCGCCGCGGCGGGCGCAGACGCGCAGGGGGACGCCGGGGCCCGAGGCCTCGCGGGCGTTGCGCAGGAGATTGGTCCACACCTGGCTGAGGTCTCCGGGGCGGCCGAGGACCTCGAGATCGGGATCGAGGTCGGTCTCGAGCGGGGTGTCGCGAAGGGTGTGGTTGAGGATGACGAGGACCTGCTCGATGTTTTCGCGCAGGTTGACGGGAACCGGTGCGCCGCCGGCGGGGCGGGCGTAGTTTTTCAGACCGGCGACGAGGTGGCTGATCTGGGCGGTGGCGACGCGCTGAGAGTGGAGCAGGAGGGCAGACTCGAAAAGGGCGAGCCGTCGGGTGGCGTCGTCGTCGAGGGCGGTGGCGCCGGCAGGCGGAAGCAGCAAGGGCCAGAGCGCGGCGGGCACGGCGGCGAGGCGGCGGAGGAGGGCGCGGGGGAGGTCGGGGTGGGCGGCCTCGAGTCTCGCGGACTGGTCGCGCGCGGCCTGGGAGCCGGTGGGGACGGGTTGGCGACCGGCGAGCCAGAGCGTGCGTTCGGGGGAATCGGCTTCGGCGGGGAGGAGGGAGGCGAGGGCGGTTTCCTGGTGCTCGCACTGGCGGAGCAGGGCGGCGGCGGGGTTGTTGAGCTCGTGGGCGAGACCGGCGACGAGTTGGCCGAGGACGGCCATCTTTTCCTGATGGACGAGTTGGTTGCGGGTCTGGGTGAGCTCCTGGTTGGCGCGGGCGAGGCGGAGCTGGAGCTGGACGGAACCGCGGTAGCGGTCGGCGAGGTTGGCGGTGATGAGGCGCTCGAGCAGGCGGTGAAACTCGGGGTGGGTTTCGGGGAGGGCGGCGAGCACGGCGGCGTCGAGCCGCAGGCATCGCAAGGGGGTGCGCGCGCGCACGGTGGAGAAGGACGGGGAGCGGGTGGCGACGGAATTTACCCCGAGAAGATCGCCGGCGCCCTGGGTGGAGACGGGGATGGGATCGGAGCCGTCTTCGGGGGTTTTGAGCAGGGTGACCTCGCCCTGGAGCAGAACGAAAAGGCGATCGTTTGGCGCACCCTCGCGGAGGAGGGCCTCGCCCGGTTCGTAGGCGACAAGGTGGATGCCGAGGGCGGGATCGGTCTCGGCGAGGTGGCGCAGGCGCGCGACCAGATCCTCGGAGGGTGGGATAGGCGGTAAGTCGGCGGACACCGGTCTGGGAGCGGGTGGGAGGGGGTAGACGGTCGGATCAGGTATCGGCGAGGTGGCGCGAGCGCAGGGCCTCGGCGAGGCGGGTGGTATCGAGCGTGCTTAAGTAGGGAAGCGGGTCGAGTTGGCGTTCGATCACGTAGGAGGTGAGTTGATCGAGGACGACTTTGCGGAGGACGTCCGGCTGCCAGGGCTTGGCGATGTAGTGATCGAGTCCTCCGAGATTAAGGGCGCGTATGGTATCCTCGTGGCCGGCCTGGGCGGTGAGGAGGATCTTGCGCGTATGGCGGGTCGTCGGGGAATTGTTGAGGGCGATGAGAAAATCGGTGCCGGTGGTGCCCGGCATGAGGTGATCGCAAAGCGCGAGGGCGAGCGTGAGGCCGCGCGCCGGCAGGTTGGCGACGAGACGAGCGGCGTCGGCGGCGTCTAGGGCGGTCTCGACGCGAAACGCGTCTTCGAACGGGGCCAGATCGCGCACCACGGCATCGAGCACGCCGGGTTCGTCATCCACACAGAGGAGCACGAGGGTGGGTTTCATAGGGGGAGCAGGGGCCAGAAGAAGAGGGCGGCGGCGGCGGTGAGGACGAGCCCGACCACGGCCATGACCACGCCTACCCTAGCCATCTGCGGGGTGGTGACCAAGCCGGTGGCGATGGCGATGGCGTTGGGCGGGGTGGAGATGGGGAGCGACATGCCGAAGCTGGAGGCGAGGGCGATGGCGATGGCGATAAACACCATGGATGCGCCCGCGCCTAGGGCGCCGGAGGTGCCCAGGCTGATGGCGATGGGCACAAGGAGCGCGGTGGTGACGGTGTGGGAAAGGAAGTTGGCGAGGGTGATACTCACGACGACGAAGCCCGCGAGCACGGCGACGGGACCGAGGGACTGCCATTCGATGAGGTTGATCATCCAGGTGGCGAGGCCGGTATCCTTGAGCGAATTGCCCAGCGAGATACCGCCGCCGACCAGCCAGAGGACTTCCCACGAGAGACTGCGGATCTCCTTTTTCCCGATGACGCCCAGGGCCGGCAGCAGGGCGATGGGGATGAACGCGGTGAGGGTGCTGGGGACGCCGTGCAGGGCCTCGGTCAGCCAAAGGGCGACGGTAACGCCGCCCACGATGTAGAGCAAAATCGCGGGACGGCTGCGGTCGAAGCCGCCGTCGAGTTTAAGCGCGAGGGTGGGGGCGGAGGGCGGGAAGAGTTTCATCAGCAGCCACCAGCCGATGGCGAGGGAGGCGACGACGAGCGGGGCGGCGAGGAGCATCCACGATGAAAAGGAGACGGAGTAGCCGGCGCTGGAAAGCGCGCCGAGGGCGAGCGCGTTGGGCGGGGTGCCGATGGGGGTGGCCATGCCGCCCAGATTGGCGGCGGTGGGGATGGCGAGGGCCAGGGCGGTGCGGAAGCGGTCACCGGGCGGAAGGGTGGCGATGATGGGCGAGATGACGGTGATCATCATCGCGGTGGTGGCGGTGTTGCTCATGAACGCGGAGAGCAGCGCGGTGGCGAACATGAGGCCGAAGAGCACGCGTCCCGATTGGTTGCCAAAGGGGGCGACGACGAGGCGGGTGAGGCTTTTTTCGAGTGAGTATTTCGAGGCGGCCTCCGCCAGCATGAAACCACCCAGGAAAAGGATCAGGATCGGATGGGCGAGGGTGGCCATGAACTTGTCCGGCGACGTGGCCTCGGCGGTCGGGAAGGGGAAGGCGCGGGCGACGACGAGCGGCGAGGACTTGCTGAGAAAAAGCAGCTGGGCGCCGATCACGAGCAGCGACGTGGCATAGATGGGAATGGGCTCGAAGACCCAGAAAAGCCCGGCGCAAAGAAATATGCCCAAGGTGATGGCGCCCGCGGCGGAGAGGCCTTCGAGGGGCAGAAACGAGGGAAGCGCGAGAAGGAGAAGACCTGCGATCAGGACGAGGGTGCGGCGCATGAGGAGACTAGGGGAGAGGATGCAGCGAAAGGTATGGGCCCGACCGAGCCGAGCCGGTAACTTAGAAATTCACCTGAAACTGGGAACGCAGGCCGACGGTCTCGGTCTCGGCCTCGCTTCCGTCGGGCGCGTCTTCGCCACGGGCGTAGATGAGGCCGGCCTGGAACTTGAGATCGTTGCCCTGGATATACCAGGTGGCGCCGAGGTAGCCGTCCCAGAGCCGGTCGGTGGCGGGCAGGACGGGGGCGCCGGGTATGCCGTCCGCCATGCGCATGCCGCGTCCATCCGTATCCAAGTATCCGATACGGAATACGCCCTCGAAACGTTTGTCGAAGCGCCAGGACGGCTGGACGAAGGCGCCGAGGGCGCGGGTGTCTGAGCCGTCCACGGCCCCGCCGGGGTGATGGGAGCCGAAGACCTCGGCGAGCAGGGCGAAGGCGCCCGCCGCGTAGTCGAGGTGGACGTTGCCGACGAAGAGATCCTCGCCGGTGCCCGGGGTGCGGCCGCCCTGTTCGGGCAACCAACCCGCGCCGGTGCCCAGTCGCAGGGACGAGCGGTCGGTGGAACGGAGCAGGCCGCCCTCGATCCAGGCGGCGAGACGGTTGTTGGCTCCGCTTCCCGTGGCGGCCGCGGCGGCGAGGGTGGCGGGTTGTTCGGGATTGGTCACGGCGGCGCTCCAGTAGGCGCGCTCGGTCTTGCCCTCGGCAAAGACGCCCACGTGGTAGTTGCCGGCGCCGAGACGGTTGCCGTTGTTGCTCTCCACAAAGTAGCGCGTGGCGGTGGAGCGTTCGATGGCTTTGAGGGCACCGCTGGAGATGCGTTGCTCGCGGCCGAAGTTCACCGGGCGGTAGCCGATATCGACGCTGTAGTCGGGGCGGAGCCATTGCACGGCGGCGACGTCGAACAGGCTGTTGGCGAAATTATAGGTGACGTTGACCCGCCAGTCGGGGCCGAGCTCGGCGCGTGTGCTGAGGTAAACCCGGCGGAGGAGAAAATGGGTCTGGGTGGCGGGGTCGTCGGCCGAGTCGACCTCGCCGGAGAGGGAGGCGAACTGGACCTGGATGCGCCCGCCGATGCTAAGTTTGGAGACGTTCTTGCCGAGCGGGAACACGGCGGGCGGCGGGGCGGGAGTGGCCAGGCCGGCGGCCTCCTCGGCGGTGAGAACGCCCTTGCGTTCCAGCAGATCAAGCAAGTCGCGCCGTGCGGCGGTGGCGGCGTCGGGTTCGGCGGCGTTCAGGGGCAGGGTAACGGCGAGGGCGAGGAGCGCGAGGCGCAGGCGGCGATGGGCGGGAGTTTTCATCAGCGCGTCGAGTCTAGCGCCGTGGCAACGCGGTGGCTCCGCATATTTTGCCATGCAAGCGGCAGAGGTGGCACGCCGTGTGAAGGAATCACGAAGGATGTGCGCAAGATTGGTGTTTACTCGGCGATGGAGGCCGTCGCATACATGAGCTTCTTCGGCTTGGGGCGGTAGCTCAGTTGATAGAGCGCCTCGTTCGCAATGAGGAGGTCGTGGGTTTGATTCCCATCCGCTCCACCAAGCCGGAAGTTTTTCCAAGCCGTTGGTTGAACGGCACCGGGTTTGGCGGCGTTTTATTTCTGCGAACCGTGAGGACCCACAACACGGCGCGGTGCCTGACCGCAAAGCGACGGGCGGGTAAAAACAGGGCGCGCGGTAAGTTGGTTCGCGATTTGCTATTGAGTTGTCGGTTGCGGGCCTAAGCTCGCAGCCGTCGTGGCACTTTACCGCGCTCACGATCCAAGTTTTTAACCATGAAGAAAACCACAGCCAAACCTGCCGTCACCAAATCGTCCGCCGCCAAGCCCGCCGCCGCCGCCAAGCCGGTCGCGAAGAAGCCCGCCGCGCCCGTGAAGAAGGCGACCGCTCCCGCCGCATCGGCCAAAGCGGTCAAGCCTGCGGCCAAGGTGGCCGTCGCGAAGGTCGGTGCGGTGAAAGCCACCAAGCCCACCAAGGCCAAGGCGCCGGCGAAGGTTTCGGCTCAGGTAGCATTGCCGGCCACGACGATCGTGGCGGCGATCGACGTGGGTTTTGGCAATCACCTGACTCTGCGGGGTGAGGGCGCGGGCCTGAGCTGGGAGAAGGGTCTGCCTCTGGAGTGCAGCGCGGACGATCGCTGGTCGATCACCCTGCCCTCCGGCAGCCAGCCGATCGTGTGCAAATTCCTGATCAACGACGAAACCTGGTGCGCGGGCGACGACTACACCGTCTTGCCCGGGGCAAGCGTGGTGCTCTCCCCGAGCTTCTGATTCGCGGAAGGATTGGATGTTTTGCGGCTCGGGGCGACAAAGCCCCGAGCCGGTCTTTGGCTACTTGTCGCGCCACGCCTGGCCCGCGAAGGTGGAGAAGAATGCGGCGATCGCTGCACAACAGGTGTCTGGGGCATATACCCTCCGCGGCGGAGTGTTTGGGTTTTCGCGTGTCGCCTTGCGCAGGTTAAGGTTGTCGAAGTCGCTGGATTTTTTAGCCGAGCGATTGGCTTGTGTGCCCACGATCCACGCTGCTGGCGCGGGCAACAAAAAGCCGCCCGGGGTAAACGGGCGGCGATCGGAATGAGATTTGGACTCCGTTGGGCCTTATTAGATGGCAGCGACGAGTTTCTTTTGGCCAAGACCTTCACGGACGGGGCTGGTCACGGGAGGGTTGGCGAAAAACTCAAGCACGTGGCTGACGTTGCGATAGCCGGCGGCCTTGAGCTCGGTCTCGACTTGGGCGATTGCCTCGGCGAGGCGGGCGCTGGTGGCCTCGTCGAGATTACGGATCTCTTGGGTGTCCTTGGAAATGATGTGGTAGGCGACGCTGCGGCCGTCACTTAGCTGATAAAGGCTGGTGCCGTTGTGAAAGAACGAGCGGCGGACGAGCCCGATTTCCTCAAACGCAGCCAAGCACCGGTAGACGGTCACCAGATCGCACGACTGTTTATCGAGTTCCTCGTGAATCTGTTCAATGCTAACAGGTTGAGCCTGTTTGAGCAGCGCGGTGATGATGGCGATGCGCGGCTGGGTGATGCGCAGGCCGGCTTCGCGCAGGCGGGCGCACGCGGCATTGAGGCGACTTTGCGGGTCGTCTGCCGGCACGGACGAGTGCAGCGGGTGGTTAGTCTGAGTGGAGGCGATCATTTGAGAGGTTTTGAATGAAAAGACCTAATTCAAACCTATGTCGTCACCAAATCGGAACACAACGGGTAAACCCCCGATTTACTTGAGTAGTATCACCCAAGGCGAAGGCCCCAGCTGTAGTCGTCTTGCGAATACAGCCTGGGCTTTTCGCTAGGTGAAAACGGACTTATCGGCGCGTGTTTGGCGCCGCCAGTGCGTGACTTAAAAAGTCGTTTTGACCTGGGACTGCGTTCGGGACGCGGTGAATAGCCTAATGCTTGCTTTTGGACCTGATGGGTTCGTCAACGACCATGGAAGCGGGGAAATCCGCGGCTTGTCGTCCCCCTCTTGGTCCGTAGCGCAGGTTGTCGATGAAGCCGGCGGGAGGATTGAGGGGGATTTGCAGGCCCCCGGTTTCCTTCATCATGGAGTAGAGTTTCGCGGCCATTTCTTTTTTCACCCCGGCGAGGGCCGGATCATTGCTCAGGTTGCGCATCTCATGCGGGTCGGCCTGGATGTCGTAGAGTTCGTCGATGTCCCAGATGCCGTGGTAGGTGATGTATTTGTAACGATCGCCGCGCAGGGCGAACGTGGTGGGGGTCATGGGATAGTTTTGTTCCCAGTAGTAGGCGTAGAGGAAGTAGTCGCGCCACGGGCTGGAGTCGCCCCGGAGAAGGGGGAGCAGAGTGCGGCCATCGAAGTGGGCGGGCGCTCTTAGCCCCATGGCGTCCATGACCGTCGGCGCGATGTCGATATTGGCCACGACTTGCTCTACCACGGTGCCACCGGGGAAAAGCGAGGGGCAGCGCATGAGCATGGGCACGCGAATGGAGGCCTCGTAGGCCACGCGTTTGTCGATCAGGCCGTGTTCGCCGAACATGAATCCGTTGTCGCCCATGTAGACGACGAGGGTGTCGTCGAGGACGCCCATCTCTTCGAGTTGGCGGAGCACGCGACCGACGCTGTCATCGACGGCGGAGAGTGTCTCGCCGTAGGCGCGGTAGTAGGCGTCGATGTCGATATCGCTGTGGTAGGGAAAATCGACGCCGTGCCAGCTGTTGCGCTGGTCGCGCAGCCAGCGCGGCTGGTTTTGCAGGGACTCTTCCGAAGGCGCGAAGGAGGGTGGGCGGAGCCAGTTTTTTCCGGCCATCTGCCCGGCGTGGCGGGGGGCGGGGATAAACTCCGCGTGGACGGCCTTGTGCGACAGGTAGAGGAAAAAGGGGCGCTCGGCGGGACGCTGCTGTTTCAGCCAATCCACGGCGTAATCGGTGAGTTCGTCGGTGATGTAGCCCTGTTGCGGCACGCGCTTGCCGTCCACGTTGAGCTTAAGATTTTCGCCGGGCACGTAATACTCGCCCTGGCCGCGAAAGCTCACCCAGTGATCGAAGCCGGGCTGCGGGTCGTCGCCTTCCTCGCCCATGTGCCATTTGCCGATGAAGGCGGTCGCGTAGCCGGATTTTTGCAGGTATTGAGGGAAATAAATCGTGCCGGGCGGGATGGGGTGTTGGTTGTCCACGACGCGGTGACGGAAGGTGTAGAGTCCGGTGAGGATGGATGCGCGGCTGGGCGAGCAAAGCGCGGTGGTGACCATCGCGTTCTTGAGGTGGGCGCCTTCGCGCGCGAGCCGGTCGAGGTGGGGGGTCTGGGCCAGCGGATGGCCCATGAAGCTCATGGCGTCGTAGCGATGGTCGTCGGAGAGGATGAAAACGACGTTGCGCGGTTTGGCGCCGGCGGCCGGTTCGGGGATGATCTCGGTGGGCACGGGCGTGACCGCGGCTTCGGCAAACAGCGGGAGCAAGAGATGAACGAGCAGGGTCAAACAGCGGGGTAACGTGGGTTTCATCGGAGGCGTGGGGTAGAACAAAGGGGGGCATCCTAGCCGTCATTCGCGGTGGTGTCCACTGGCAGAGCGATCGGGCATGCTTCGCGGCGGGCCAAGGGCTGCCATGTCCGAGTGCGGACCGAAAAGTCAGCCGCACCGGTGCCGTCGCAGGCGACGATGCAAACCGGAGCCGGTGCGAAATCGCGCGATCCGCCGGCGGGAAAGCCTCCGATATTCAACGATGTTAAAAGCTTCACTCTTCGTGTGTGGCACAGGGGACGGTTGGGTAATGCGGTCCCCGTGGCCTTTCTCTGCGCCGCGAGGGTCAATCCCTATGCTTACCGATTACCTCATCATCGCGGCCTATTTCATTCTTTTGATCGGACTGGGCGCCCTGTTCTCGCGCCTGAACGCCAGCGTAAGCGACTTTGTGCGCGGCGGGGCGCAGGGCACATGGTGGATCGTGGGCGGCAGCATCCTGATGTCGGGCATCAGCGCGTTCACGTTCACGGGCAATGGCTCTGCGGCGTTCGAGGCCGGGCCGAGCATGCTGATGATCTATGTGGGCAACTGCGTGGCGCTTCTGCTTTGCGGGTTGTTTTTGGCGGCGTGGTTTCGCCAGACCCGCGAGCACACCTCGGTGGATGTGCTGCGCGCCCGTTTCGGTCCGGCGGTCGAGCAATTCAGCGCTTATCAGGGGTTGTTGCTCGGGCCCCTCGCGGCGGCTATCCAGCTCTGGTCGCTGGCGGTTATCGCGGCGGATTTTTTCAAGATGCCCCTCGCCGTGTGCATCGTGGCCATCGGTCTGCTGGTGGTGTTCTATTGCACGACGGGCGGTCGTTGGGCGGTGGCGGCGGCGGACTTCGTGCAGGGAGTGCTGCTGTTCGGTGTGACCGTCCTGATCGCGGTGCTGTCGATCCGGCACATAGGAGGCTTTGGTGTCTTTCTGGATTATTTTTCCGATCCGCGGTTCGCGAAGGATTTCGAGCTGGTAAAGCCGGCGGATGCGTATCCGGACGGTCGATACTCGATAATGTGGATGGCGGCCATATTGTTGATGCAGATCCAAGGGCAGATCAACCTGGGGTCCGCGGGCCGATTCCTGACCGTAAAGGACGGCCGGGAGGCGATGCGGGCGGCATGGTTCGCCTTTGTGCTCATGGCCTTTGGCGCGCTGGTCTGGGCGATCCCGCCGATGGTGGCGCGTTTCCTCCATGCCGAGGAAGTGATGGCGCTTGGTGGGAAAAATCCGGGCGAACTGGCCTACAGCCACATGGCGCGGTTGGTTTTGCCCGACGGGCTCTACGGACTGCTGGTGGCGGCGATGTTCGCGGCCACGACGAGCAGCATGGACACCGGGCTGAACAGCCAGGTCGGGGTGTTGGTGCGCAACGTCATTCCCCGGCTGCGCACGGCCTTTGGTCGCGCTGAGCCACTGTCGGAGCGCACGGGACTGTGGTTGTGCAAGGTGCTGACGGTGGTGCTGGGGCTGGTAGTGATCGGCTACGCCCTGTTGTTCTCGGCCCGCAAGGAGCTGGTTTTGTTCAATGCCTATTTCGTGATCTCGACCACCGTGGGCATGCCGCTGGCGCTGCCGACGCTCGCGGGATTGTTTTTCGGTTCGATGCCGCGATGGAGTTATTTCCTGGTCGCGGGCGCGTGTTTGGTGCCTTCGGCGTATTTCGTGGTCGATTCGCAATTTTTCGGCGGGGTGTGGACGATCCAGGACCGGGCGCTTTGGATATTCGCGGTGGCGGTCGCGGCGACCGGGGTATCGTGCGCGTTGCGCCCGTTCGACTCCGCCGAGGCCCGCGCGGAAACGGAGGAATTTTTCCGGCGCATGCGCACTCCGGTGGACTTTGCCCGCGAGGTGGGCGAAGACAGGGACCATGCCCAGTGTATTATGATAGGACGCTCGTGCGTCATCATGGGCGCGGCGATGTTGTCGCTTCTCCTGGTCTGCAGGGACGGGTTTGCACGAGGCTGCGTGCTTGGGCTTTGCGGATTTGTGATCGCGATCGGCGCTATGCTTTTAATTGCGGCGCGTCGGTTGGCGCGCGAGAAAAGTGTCTCGTGAAACGACTAGATCCGGGACGGCACCAAACGCGATGATGAGTCGGAGCAAACAGTGTCCGGGGGACAATCTTCCGTCCTTTGATTGGAAGACGATTTGGTTCCCTGCCGCCGCCGCCGGTGTCGGGTTACGGACCCGTCTTTTGGTGCCCCCACGGGGAATCGAACCCCGCTTTGAAGAATGAGAATCTCCTGTCCTAACCGATAGACGATAGGGGCAGAACCAAAGGAAGGCGGAAGATTGGGGTTGCGGCGGAGGCGTCAAGCCCGCGATTCGAGGATTTTTCCGCCCGCTCAAGCCCCCTGTGAGGCTCCGGGGTTGGAGCGTCGGGCGGCGAGGCCGGCGGCGGCGCGCTCCAGGGCGGCGGCGATGACGGGAGAACGAACGGGCTTGCTGGTGTAATCGTCCATCCCGGCCTCGAGGCAGATCTCGCGGTCGCCGGCGAGGGCGTTGGCGGTCATGGCGATGATCCAAGGGCGGCGCGAGGGCGGGTAGGTGGCGCAGAGTCGGCGGGCGGTTTCCAGGCCGTCCATCACAGGCATCTGCACATCAAGGAGCAGCACGTCGTAGGGGCGACGGGCGACGGCCTCGAGGGCTTCGACGCCGTTGAGGGCGAAATCGGGCGCGTAGCCCATTTTCTGCAAAAGAAGGTGGGCGACACGTTGGTTGACGAGGTTGTCCTCCACCAGCAGGACGCGGAGGGGGTGGCGTTGGGAGAGCGCGGTATCGATACTGGCGGGCACGACGGTGACGGGTTGCGGCGCGGGCGGCGTCGTGGGGGCGCGCAGGGGAATCTCGAATTGGAAATCCGCGCCGTGACCCGGGGTGGAATCGACCCAGATGCGGCCACTCATGAGGCTGACCAGACGGTGGGTGATGGCGAGGCCCAGGCCGGTGCCTCCGTAACGGCGGGTGGTGGACGCGTCCACTTGGCTGAATGCTTGGAAAAGGCGATCCTGGCGATCGGGCGGGATGCCGATGCCGTCGTCGCTGACGGAAACATGCAGCAAGGGGGAGCCGTCGGGGGCGGCGCGGCGGCTGAGGGTGACGTCGATGCGACCGTTGGCGCTGGTGAATTTGACCGCGTTGGTCGTCAGGTTGACGAGGATCTGGCGGAGGCGGTTGGCGTCGCCGAGAAGAAGGGGCGGCAGGTCGTCGGCGATGTGCTGGCGCAGGGCGAAGTTCGGGCCGGGGGAGGGCGGGGTGGAGATGTCGAGCGCTTCGCGGAGGCAGGCGCGGATATCGAGCGGCGCGAGTTCGAGCTCGAGCTGGCCGTGCTCGATGCGCGAGTAGTCGAGGATCTCGTTGATGACGGCGAGGAGGGCGTCGCCGCTGGTGTGGATGGTCTCGACGTATTCGCGTTGGGCGGGGTCGAGGCGGGTGTGCTGCAGGAGCTCGGACATGCCGATGACGGCGTTGAGCGGCGTGCGGATCTCGTGGCTCATGTTGGCTAGGAATTCCGATTTGGCCTGGCTGGCGGCCTCGGCGGCGCGGAGGGCGAGGCCGAGTTCGCGATGGGCCTGGTCGAGTTCGGCGGTGCGGGCGGCCACTCGGGATTCGAGGTCGGCGAGGAGGGCCTTGTGGGCGCGGGCGAGGCGCCACTTATGGCCGAGGGAGCGGGCGAGTTGTTGAACTTCGACGGGGTCGAAGGGTTTTTTGAGGATGAGCAGACCGTCGCTTTCGGGGAAGTGCTGGGTGAGATCGCTGAGGGAGTCGTCGGAGTAGGCGGTGCAGAGGACGATCTGGATGTCGGGATCGTCGGCGCGGAGGCGGCGGGCGGTCTCTATGCCGTCGATGCCGGGGGGCATGCGCACGTCGAGGAAGGCGACGGAGTGGGGGCGGCCGGCGGAGCGAGCCTCGGTGGCGGCGCGGAGGGCGGCCTCGCCCTGGAGGACGCAGGTGAGCTCGATGACGGGAAGCGAGCTCGTGGGTGTGGCGAGTTGAGGCGCGAAGTCAGGCAGTCCGGGAATGGGCGGTGCGACAGGGGTGAGCGGGGCAAGGATCTTCCGGTAGTCCTCGTGGATGGCGGGGAGGTCGTCGGCGATGAGGATGCGGCAAAATTCAGGAGGCGGCATGGGAGGACGAGGACGGTCGGAGAGGAAGATCGAGAATGAAAGTGGCGCCGAGTCCGGGACCTTCGCTGTGCACGCGGATGGTGCCGCCGAGCAGGCGGGCGGTGATCGCCGCGTTGTGAAGACCGAAGCCGTGGCCGCCGGATTTGGTGGTGAAGCCGTAGCTGAAGATGGAGAGCAGTTGGTCGGGATGGATGCCCACGCCGTTGTCGGTGATGGAGAGGGGGAGGTGGGTGGCGTTGGGCGGTCCTACGTGGATGCGGATAAGCGGGGCGCGGGACTGCACGACGGCGGCGCGTGCGTTGGCGAGGAGGTTGACGAGAATCTGGACGACGGCGCTGCGGTCGGCGTGGACGAGGGTGGGTCCTTCGTGGGTTTGTTCGAGCAGGAGTTGGGGCGTGTGGGTGTGGCCGGTGGTTTTGTCCAGGAGGAGGGCCTCCTGGAGGGCTTCACGCAGGTCGAAACGTTCGTTGTGTCGGATGGATTTGGCGAGGCTTTGCTGACGGGCGACGATTTCCTTCAGGTGGGCCACGCCGGTGCGCAAAGTGGCGAGTTCCTGGGCCGCGCCGCGGAGCTGGGCGTGGGCGTGGCTGGCGAGGGAGTCGGCGAAGGCGAGGACATCGGGCCCGCCGGGATGGGCTTGGAAAACCGGGGCGGCCTTGGCGGGCGGGTTTTGGAAAAAATCGCGGAGGGTGGCTATGCCGGGGGTGGCGCGCAGGCGCAGATGATCGGCGAGCAGCTCGGCGGAGACATTGATGCTGTTGAGGGCGTTGCCGATGTTGTGGAGCACGCCGGTGGCGACCTCGGCCATGCCGGCTTCGTGGGAGAGGCGGAGGAGTTCGCGGGTGTTTTGGCGGAGCGAGGCCTCGGCGGCTTCGCGTTCGTGCATTTCCTTGTCGAGGGCGGTTAGTTGGCGGGCGAGCTCGGCATCGCGCCGTCCGATCTCGGCGAGCATGGCGTTAAATGCCTCGGCCACGGCGGCGACCTCGGCGGGGCCGCCAGGGGTGGCGCGGGCGGTGTAGTCGCCGCGTTCGGAGACGGCGACCGCGGTGCGGGCGAGGGCGGCGAGTGGAGTGGCGATGGCTCGCTGAAAAAGAAAGGAGAGGGCGTAGGCGAGCAGGGCGGTGAAAAGCACGGCGCCCGCATAGACCGAGCCCCAGGTGAGCGCGGTGCGGCGCAACTCATCCCGGTTGTCGGTGACCACGAGCAAACGGCCGTAGGTTTCACCGTTGTGGACGACGTCGAGGATGCGGGCGGGGCCGTAGCGGGAGAGGGAGGGTTTGGCCGGATCGAAGTCGGTGGGGCGCCCATAGGCGACAAAGGGCGCGTCGTTTTGGTCAAACAGGATGGCGGAGACGATGAGCGGGTCGTGGCGGAGGGAGGCCAGCACGTCCCTCGCGCCGGCTTCGTCGCGGAAGGCGAGGGCGGCGGAGGCGTTGGCGGCGATCATCTGGGCGGTGGCATCGAGGGCGTCGGCCAGCCGCGCACGGGTCTGGCCTATGTGGTGGGTGAGGAGCACCCCGCCGGTGATGAGCAGGACGGTAAGCGAGACGGTGAAGGTGAAAAAAAGAACCTGTCGCCGAATGGAGGGAGGGCTCGCGGACATGGTATGGCGGCGCTCGGCGCTTCAATCTTCGACGCGGAAGATGCGGGCGAGTTTCAGCAGGCGTGCGCTTAGGGTGAGTCGCGCCCGGGCGGCCGCTTCAGGCGCGATCTCGAAGCGCAATTTTTCCTCTTCGCGGTAAAGGTTGATGATGCCGCCCTGACCGAGAAAGGCGGGCGACTCGGAAATAGTGAGCACGGGAAGCTCGCGAAGGAGAGGAAGGGCCGTGGCGGCGCCCGGTGCGGATTCGTCGCCAAGGGTTGGTGCGGGGGAGAAGTAGACGACGTGGCTGGTCTGCAAATCGCGAAGGTTTTTGGCGCGAATGACGCGCACGGAGCGACCGGCCACGCCCTGACGATCTGCCAGGCGGATGAGTTCGTCTTCGAGCATGCGGTCGCCGACCACGCCCACGACCACGGGGCCGTAAGCGTGTGACTCCGGCCACTCGGTGAAGCGGATAAAGTTTATGATGTAGGCGGCTCGCACGGCCTCGGCGGTGAAGGCGGGACTGGCCGCAGGGGGC
This sequence comes from Opitutaceae bacterium, assembly GCA_025457685.1. Lineage (GTDB taxonomy): Bacteria > Verrucomicrobiota > Verrucomicrobiia > Opitutales > Opitutaceae > IMCC26134_A. The sequence continues at coordinate 14,415 of JALOTV010000002.1, read as the reverse complement.
ACCGGCGGAGATGCGGGTTGGCTAGCCTGGGCCGGGGCGCAGGCTACGCCAAGCGCCAGGGCGGTGGCCCGGACCACGAGGTGGCTAACGAATGATCCGGCGAGGCGGCGCATCAGAAGTCGACGGTGGCGCGCAGCACGAAGGTGCGCGGGGCGGAGGTGATCTGGCCTTCGTTTTTCGGTTCCGACCAGCGGGTGTCGGCCACGTTGTAGACGGAGAGCGCCAGATCCCAGCGGTGCCAGACCTGGGCGGCGCGGAGGGTGAAGTTGGCGACGAGGTAGTCGCCGGTATGCTCATCAAAGCTGTCCTTGCGGTCGCCGACGTAGTGCAGCTCGCCGGAGGCGCGTAGCCAGTCGACCGCCACAGGGGCGGAGGCCTGGAGCTTGAAGAGTGTCTTGGGCGCATCGGTGACGATGCGGTGTGTGGTGTCGTCGGTGGTGCGCTGGATCGTGCCCGCGCCGCGCAGGGAGATGCCGGAGCCGAAGGTGGCTGAGGCGCCAAGATCGACGCCTTCGGTGAGGAAGCGTTGGTCGTTGCCGAAGGTGAGGAGAGCGGGGTTGAGCGGGCTCGGCACGACCGTGATCAGGTCGCTGGATCGGGTGCGGTGGAAACGCGTGTCTAGACTCCAGATCGAGTTGAGCCGATGGAGGGCGATGAGTTCCCAGCTGCGGTTGAGTTCGGGGCCGATGTCGGGGTTGGGCACGATGCCGAATTCCGCGACGTAGCGTTCCTCGATGTTGGGCACGCGGAAGGATTCGCCGTAGAGAAGTTTGAACGTGGTGGCCTCGGTGGCATCCCAGATGATGCCGGTGCGTGGGGTGAATCGTTCCTCCCCGGTGCTGTAGGCGTCGAAACGTCCGCCTGCCGATGCGCGCAGACGTGAAGTGAGTTCCCAGTCAAGCTGGGCGAAGGGGCTGGCGTAGCGCGACGATTCCCTCACCCGGGTGGCGGCCGCGCCGGTGGTGAGGTTATCGCGACCCAGATCCTGTTGGAAATTTTCCTGATACTCGACGCCGACGGCGAGGGTGTGGCGATCGGCGAAGGTCTGGCGCCAACGCACTTCGGTGTTGGCGGAGAAACTGTCTGCGTAGGGGCGAAAGGTCTCGAATCCACCGACGCTGTTGAGCGGGGTGAAGAGCCCTTCGTAGCGGTAATAATCGAGCGCCAGTTTCAGATCCAAAGCGGAGTCTGGGGTGGGTTGACCCGAGGCGCGCAACAACGCGTAGCCGCGCTCGTCGATGCCGTAGGCGGGGGTGTCGGTGTTGGTGAAATAGACCGGCGGCAAGACGTCCTTTTTTCGGCGCATGTAGGCGGTTTCGGCGGTGAGGCCGCGCCACGCGGCGCGCGCGTAGAGGTTTTGGTGCTCGGTGTCGTCGTGATCGAGCGCACGGCGCGCGGTAAAGGCGGCTGGTTGCGCGTCGCGCCAGGATTGGGGGAGGAGAAAGTCGTCCTCTCCGCGAGAAGAAAACTGGGTGGCGGAAACGAGGTATTCGACGCCTCCCGAGGTCCGGTCGCCGATGGATACGCGAGTCTTGGCGGAGGGCTCGGATCCTACGGCGAGCGAGGCCTCGCTACCCGCGAGATCCCGGCCGGTCTTGGGGATGACGTTGATCGCGCCGTAGAAAGCGCTGCTGCCATAGACCGAAGAACCGGGCCCTTGGATCACTTCGATCCGGTCAACCAGATCGAGATCGAGGATAAAATCGGTCCCGACCGAGCCTTGCTGGTAGATTGGATCGTTTATGCGGTGACCGTCGATGAGCAGCAGGGTGCGCGAGTTGTAATCGAAGGGCCGGGTGAAGCCTCGATTACCCACATACTCATAAAATCGGTCGCTGCGGATGTGGACGCCCGGCGCATTGCGCAGCACGTCGGAAAGCGTGCGCCAACCGTGATTTCTAATCTCGGTCGCGGTGTAGATGGTGACTCCGGCGGGAGCGCGACGCGTGGTCTGCTCGTATTTCGAAACTCCCGACACGGTTTCGACCGGGATCTCCATCAGTTCCTCCAGGGTGATGTCGCCGAGGGAGTCAGGCGACGGGGCTGAAGAGGTCGCATCCGCAATCGCCTCCTGGGCAAGCCCTCCTCCCAACAAGGCCAGAAGGGACAAAAGGGTTCTGGGGCCGGGTAGGGGATGCATGGTTGGGCGGGGTGTAAGATGCGACGCTAAGCTATAATACGCACGACAGGCAGGCGGCTAAACGCGTTCGTGTCCAGTGTAGGCTTCTCGGCGCGGCGATTCGTCGTCGCGCCGGGAAATGCCCCTCGTATCGAGCCGGTGCGCGATGCGCCCGCGTTTGAATTTGGCCGTGTCGTTTTGGTTGTTTTCGCAGGGTGATTTTAAGCGAAGCGACCGTGCCGTCCGCATCGGTGTGTAGTTGAATATCCACTACGCCATGCGTCCGTTCTCGACGACTCACCCCATTGCGCGGATGCAAGGGCGAAACCGGGCGCTCATCGTCTACGTAGTTACCCAACGGGTTGACTGTAAGATTAGCCCCGACTTACCTTCGGTTGTTCTTTGGTTCATCGACTGCCCCATACCCAACCCACTGCCTGACCCCGTTTGACGCGCTGTCGCGAATCTCGGGTGCAAGCAACACACCCCGCTTAACATGAACCCCGCCCCGCTTACCCAAGTCTCTGTTCGTCGCGCTGGATTTACCCTGATCGAGTTGCTCACCGTCATCGCCATCATCGGTATCTTGGCGGCCATTCTAATTCCTACCGTCAGCAGCGTCCGCGAAAAGGCCCGCCAGACCCAGTGCATGAACAGCCTGCGTCAGTGGGGCATGGCAATCACGCTCTACGCCCAGGAAAACAAAGGCGATTACTACATTGTTAACGGTTCGAACCGCGCCTGGTCCCAGGTCGGCACGGGGGCGGGTTTTTATGCCCCTTATTTCGGACGCGGCCAGCGCCTCGATTACGGTGACATGCTGATTTGCCCCTCCGAGACGGTGGCCAAGGAGATCCAAGATCGCGGCGGCAACACCCCCGATTACACCTGCTATGTGATGGCTTGGCCTTCACTGAATGGTGTCAAGGTGGTGAGCGGAGATCGTATCCCTTCGATTCGTGCCACCGCGCCTTCGCGCACCGTTTTGATGATGGAGCGTCATTTCAGCGACACTGCGGGCGCAGCGCTTGGGCCTGGTAATTCCTATAGCGTAAACGAGGCGGCCGCGATGCGAAGCATCTACGGCGCTCAATACAAGCGCCATGGTCGCGGCATAAACACCGCTTTCCTCGACGGCCACGTCTCCCGCATGGCTTGGGACAATGGCAATGCCAACACGTCGTTCGCCGCCAACCCCGACGGCTCCGGCCGCGGCACGCTGAACACCGCCTGGTTCGAGTTGGTCAAGTAAGCACCGAGTGACTCACTGGATTGAGAGAATCGGGCTAACAGCCACACCATCCGTTCTGCTGGACTAAGGATTACTGTAAGATTCAGGGGGAATTGAGGTCTCTTGGTATTGGTATCAATAAAGCACCAAGTTACTTACCCCCTCCCCGTTTAAACTGCTGTCGGTGTCTATTCGTTAGCCGCCAAACCAGCTCTCTGATATCGTTTTCTCCGCAACTGCCTGCGGCGCCGAATGCCACGAGCAACGGTTCCGCCAAGCTCCGTTCCATCCCCTACGACAAACCGACTCTGGTTTATCCTCACTTCATGAACACCCCTGCCCCTGCATTTGCTCCGCGCGTGTCGCGTCACGCACGTCGTCTTGCCGCCCTTATCGCCGGTCTGTCCTCGGTTGCGATTTCGCAAGGCGCCGAGATCTACAAGGCCAACAACGGCGATGCGATGAACACCGCCACCAGCTGGGATGGCGGCGTTGTGCCGGGAGAAAACGACATCGCGATTTTTGATTCGCGCATCTCAGCCAACACGTTCGTGCAGCTGACCGCCAACCAGAGCCTCGGCGGTCTGCGCGTGGTGAACAACGCTCCCGGCCTTTACGTCGATAGCTTCTTGTCCGGTGCCAGCGCGGTGGTGCTTTCGCTTGGTGCGTCCGGCTTGGACCTGAGCGGCGCCACCTCGGGCAACACCGTCGTGTTTGACTCACCGACCATCAATCTCACCCGCGCCCAGACTTGGTCCATCGCCGACGGGGCTACCGCCCAGCTTATCGGCCCGCTCAGCCGTGCGGCCGGTGCCACGCTCAATTTTGATCTCGGTGCGACCGGCACGGGCGCATTTACCGCGACTGGCTTTGGCACGCCTGGCGCGATCCTGCCCTACGCCACGGTCAAGGGCGCCGACTTCGCCGCGCTCAACGCCGGCACCCGCAACATCGTCCCCGGCGCCACGCTGGGCATCTACACGCCCAATCCCAACACCGGCGCAAACAATCCCGACTTGGTCGGCACCCACGGCACCATGGACGTGATCAACTCCAACACCGGCGGCATCAACGCCGTGCGTGTGAGCTCCAGCACGGGCCTCACCACCGCCGGTATTCGTTTCGGCACGCCCCACGCGACTGGTGCGAACTGGGTCGTCGATATCCCTAGCGGCCGTAATTTCAATCTCGGCAACCAAGGCATAGTCGTCTCCCCCGCTCTCGGCACGCAAAACGTCTCGTTCAACGGTGCCGGCAACATCCGTCTGGCCGACGGCAGTCAGCTGACCATCCATCAGCACAACACCAGCGGCGACCTCATCCTGAACGCCCAGATGAATCAGCCCGCCGGTGTCGGGGTAATCGTGACCAAGACCGGTCCCGGTCGCGCGATCTTCGCGAGCAACGGCAACGCTTACGGCGGCGGCACCGTGATCTCCCAAGGCACCCTTCAGATCGGCAACGGAGGCACCACCGGCGTGCTTGGCGGCGGCGATGTGACCAACCACGGATCGCTGGTATTCAACCGTAGCGATGCCGTCACCGTTGTTCACAACATCCACGGCACCGGCTCGGTGACTAAGCTGGGTGCGGGCGAACTCAGCTTCACCACCAATGCCAGCACCTACACCGGCGCCACCAACCTGAATGGTGGGACGCTGGCCTTCAATTCTCTCGGCAACCTCGGCACCGGCACCGCGATCAACTTCAATGGCGGCGCACTGCGCTGGGGCACCGGCAACATCGCCGACATCACCGCGCGCACCGTCACCATCGAGGCCGGCGGAGCCACTCTACACACCAACGGCAACGACGTTTCGTTCGCCAATGCCCTCGGCAACTCCGGCGCGGGCGGTCTCACCAAGGCGGGCCTCGGCAGCCTCACGCTCAACGCCGCCTCCACCTACGCCGGCGCCACCACCATCAACGGCGGCGCCCTCGTGGCCGCCAACACCTCCGGCTCAGCCACCGGCGCGGGCGCCGTCACGGTCAACTCGGGCGGCGCGCTCGCCGGCACCGGCTCGGTCGCGGGCGTCGTCACGGTCAACACCGGCGGCAAGATCGCCCCCGGCGCCGGCGGCGTGGGCACGCTCACCGTCGGCGGCCTCACGCTACAGTCCGGCTCGCTCGTGGACGTCGAGTTCTCCGCCGCGCCTGCCAACGATCGCGTGGTCGTTTCCAACTCTGGCGGCCTGTCCATCGCGGGCGGCGCGGTCAGCGTCCTCGCCGCCGGCACCTCCAACGGCTGGACCACGCCCGGCACGTATCAAATATTCCAATACAGCGGTGCCCTCCAAGGCGCCGGCGCATCCGCGCTCTCCGTGCTCAATCCCCGCCCGGGCTACAGCTACGCATTTGGCGCCTCCGGCGGCTTCGTCACGCTCAACATCGCCGAGCTCGGCTTGATCACGCAGTGGACCCTGAACGGTTCGGGCAGTTTCGCCCAGGCTGGCAACTGGAGTGGCGGCGTGCCTACCGGCGCGGGGGCCACCGCCAACTTCACCACCTCGCTGGCCGGTCCGGCCACCGTGACCCTGGACGGCACGCGCACGCTCGCCGGCCTGTCGTTCGACAGTGCCAACCCCTACACCTTGGCCGCTGGCACCAACGGAGTGCTGGTCTTCTCCAATGGGGACGACGTCGCGTCCGTCGCGATCGACAGCGGTAACCATGTCATCAGCGCGCCCGTCTCGCTCACCTCCGATCTCTCGGTCAGCGGTCTTGCCAACACTTCCCTCACCATCACCGGCGAGGTCATCGGCGCGGGCGACCTGACCAAGTCCGGGCCGGGCACCCTCGCTGTTTCCGGAAACAACCAGATCGTCGGCACCACCTTGGTGGCCGGCGGCGTGCTTGAGTTTGGCCAGCTCTCCAGCCTGGGCAACGGCGCGATCACGCTCAACAACGGCACGCTGCGCTACGGCGCGGGCAACACCGCCGACCTTTCAGGTCGCGCGCTGGAGATCGGCATCAACGGCGGCACGATCGACACCAACGGTAACTCGGTCGTCTTCGCCCAGCCTTTCGGCAACTCCGGCGGCGGCTCTTTCACCAAGGCCGGCGCGGGCGTGCTCACGCTCGCCGATGGCAACACTTACGCGGGCACCACCCAGATCACCGGCGGTTCGCTGCGCATCGCGTCCAACCTCGGCCTCAACGCCGCCGGCGTTGGGGTGACGCTCGACGGTGGCACCTTGTCCACCACCGCCAGCTTCACCACCGACCGCACCATCACGGTCGGCGCCTCGGGCGGCGGTATCGAGACCGCGGCCGACACCACCCTCACCCTCACTCCGGGACTAGCCGGCGCGGGTGTGTTGACCAAATCCGGCGCGGGCACCCTCGTGCTCACGAATGCCAGCACCCGCACCGCCGGTATCGCGCTCAATGCCGGCACGCTCGCGCTCGCCAACTCCAGCGCTGGCGGCAGTGGTCCCATCGCCATGGCCAATGGCACGACGCTCAACGTCGCGACCAACGCCACTACCTTCTCGGGCAACCCGGTGAACATCGCCGACGGTGCCACCGTGACCATGATCGGCGGCAACATCACCGGCGCCTACAGCGGCTCCAACGTGACCGGCGCCGCCAATACCCGCCTCATCATCGGCGGCACCACCCAGGTGAACTTCGGCGCCGCCGCCACCCAGCAGCTCGCCGGCATGCAGGGCACGGTGGAGATCCCGCAAGGCGCGACCCTGCGATTCTCGAACAGCAACCTCAACAATGGCGGCATCTCCACCAGCTTCGAGCTCGCGGGCACGATCAGCGGCCGCAACAACGGCACGGTCAACCTGGGCAAACTCACCGGCACCGGCACCCTCTCCGGCTCCGGTGGCGCGGACACCAACACCACCATCTTCGCCGTCGGCGGGAAAAATGAGGACTCCACTTTCGCCGGTCTGATCGTCGATTCCAACGTCGCGGTCGGCCGTCGCGCCGCTCTCACCAAAAACGGCACCGGCACCTTTACCCTGACCAACGCGCACGCCTACACTGGCGCCACGTTGATCAACACCGGCACCCTACGCGTCCTGGGCTCTCTCGGAGGCACCACGACCACGGTGGGTTATAACACCACCACGTTCGTCGCCGGCACCCTAGCCGGCAACGGCACGCTCGCCGGTCCGGTCATCGTCAATGGCAACCTCCGTCCCGATGCCACCGGCACGCTCGGCGGACGTCTCAGCCTAGGCTCCGCCTCCACCCTCAGCTTTGGCGCCAACGCCACCACGCAGTTCGACTTCTCGGGCACCACCTTCACCGGGGTGACTTCGGCCGCTCCGGGCGGCGTGACCTTCGGCGGTGCGCTGCGGATCAATTACCTCGGCACAATCTATAACGGCTCCTACAGCCTCTTCCAGCTTACCGGCGCGAAGAACGGCACCTTTGCCTCCGTCAGCGCGACCAGCGCGGTCACGGGCGCTCCGGTCGTCTTCACCCGCGAGGGCTCGGTCTGGACGGGCACCGTGGATGGAGCCAACCTCTCCTTCGACGAATCGACCGGCGTGCTTTCCGTGATCAACGGCGCTCAGGTGGTCGGTCTGCCTGCCACGCCCGGCGGCGTCGGTGCCGTGGCCGGCAACGGCTCCGTCAGCCTCGCGTGGAACGCCGTCGCCGATGCGGACAACTACCTCGTCAAGCGCGCCACCACCGCCGGCGGTCCCTACACCACGCTCACCAGCGCGGTGGTGACCACCAACTACGTGGACGATACCACGCTGAACGGCACCACCTACTACTACGTCATCCAGGCGCAGAACGAGGTCGGCCTCAGCGCCAACTCCACCGAGGTTTCCGCCACGCCCACCGCGGTGGTGCTGTCCGCCCTCCAGAGCTGGCGCGTGACCAACTTCGGTTCGTCGGAAAACACCGGCAACGGCGCCGACAACGCCGACCCCGATGCCGACGGCATCCCGAACCTGCTCGAATATGCGAGCAATCGTAACCCCAACCTCGCCGACGCCACTCCGGTGCTCGCGCTCGGTCGGACCAACGACGGTCTGTCCCTCGCCGTGACCTACACCCGCATCGCCGATCCGGCGCTGGTTTACACCGTGCAGGGTGCGAACGCTCTCTCCGGCACGCCCGTGTGGAGCACGGTCGCCACCTCCACCGGCAGTGCGAATGTCGCCGGTCCCGTGACGGTCAACGACACCCAGACCATCGCGGCCAGCTCGCGTCGCTTCCTGCGCCTCCAGGTCGGCTACGCCAATAACTAAGCTCCGCGCCGCGCGAGCGGCGTGGACATCCCTCCCCGGAGGTCGCTCCCCTCTACCTCCGCTGAATCGCCCCCGGTCCCGCAAGGGTCCGGGGGCTTTGCGTTTCCGCGCCGGGCGACATCGTCAAACCCGTGCTCCGCGCTTGCGGGCGCGAGGCGGGCGGGAAACCTTGGTTTCTTTAATTTTCACCCATGGTCGCCGCCCACTCTTCCGCCATCGCCTCGAATCCCTTTCTCGATCACACGTTTCTCATCCGCTGGGCGGATCACACCCCGGACCGCGTGGTCTCGGCCATCGAGTCGGCCATCGCGGAGGCCCAGGCGGCGATCGACGCGGTGGCGGGCGATCCCAGCCCGGCGACCTTTGAGAACACCTTCCTCGCCCTCGAACGTGCGACCGAGCGCCTCGGCTACGCCTGGGGCAAGGTCACCCACCTGCAGGCCGTCGCCGACGGTACGGCCCTGCGCGAGGCGCACAACGCGGTGCTGCCGGCGGTGTCGGCCTTTTACGCCAAGATCCCGCTCAACCCCGCGCTCTGGGCGCGCCTGAAGGCCGGCGCGGCCTCCGAGTCCGGCCGCGCCGTGACCGGCGTGTGGGCCCGCCTCCGCGACGAGACGGTGGCGAGCTTCACCGAGGCCGGCGCCGACCTGCCCGCCGAGCAACGCGCCCGCCTCGAGGCGCTCGAAGGCGAGCTCGCCCAGCTCACCCAGAAGTATTCGGAAAACACCCTCGATTCGACCAACGCGTGGCAACTGCTCGTAGAGGACGAGGCCCGCCTGCGTGGCCTGCCCGCGCACGCCATTGCCGCCGCGCGCGACTCCGCCCGCAAAAAGGGCCTCGGCTCCGACGAGAAACCCGTCTGGCGCTTCACTCTCCATGGCCCCTCGCAGGAGCCGGTCATGCTTTATGCCGAGGACGAGTCGCTGCGCCGCGAACTCTGGCAGGCGGCCGTGCAAGTCGGCGGCGAGGCCGAGGGCGGCAAGTGGGACAACGGTCCCCTCGTGCAAAAGATCCTCGCCCTCCGCGCGGAAAAAGCGGCCATCCTCGGCAAGGCCAACTTCGCCGATCTCGTGCTTACCCGCCGCATGGCGCGCAACGGCGCCCGAGCCCTCGAGTTTGTGCTCGATTTCGAGACCCGCTGCCGCGCCGCCTTTGCGAAGGAGTGCGCCGAGCTGGAGGAGTTCAAAGCGCAGCGCACCGGCCAGGCCTCCGGTCGTCTGAAGGCCTGGGAGGTCGGCTACTGGGCGGAGAAACTTCGCCAGGCCCGCCACGCCTTCGACGAGGAGGAGCTGCGGCCCTACTTCGAGGTCGGACGCGTGCAGGCCGGGCTCTTCGAGCTGGCCACGCGGGTCTTTGGCCTGCGCATCGCGGAGCGCGCGGTCGGTCGCGAGGAGGTGTGGCACGAGGACGTGAAATTCTACGATCTCTTCGAGGCCGCGAGCGGTCGCCACCTGGGCTCGTTCTACGCCGACTGGCACCCGCGCGAGTCGAAGCGCGGCGGCGCCTGGATGGGCTACCTCGTGACCGGCGAGCCCGCCTCCGCGCCCGGCGCGCCGCGCGGTCCGCACCTCGGCTACATCTGCGGCAACATGACCCCGCCCTCGCCGGAGAATCCCGCGCTGCTCACCCACCGCGAGGTCGAGACCATCTTCCACGAGTTCGGCCACCTGTTGCACCACCTGCTCGGCGAGGTGCCGGTGAAATCGCTCAACGGCGTGAACGTGGCCTGGGACTTCGTGGAGCTGCCCTCCCAGATCATGGAGAACTGGTGCTGGGAGCGCGAGTCGCTCGACCTCTTCGCCCGTCACTACAAAACGAATACGCCCATCCCGGGGGAGCTTTTCAACAAGATGATCGGCGCGCGAAATTTCCGCTCTGCCACCGCCGCGATGCGCCAGGTGCAGTTCGCCAAGATGGACCTCCTGCTGCACGTCCGCGCCGGCGAGTTTGTCGATGGCGATCTGGAGGCCAAGACCCGGGCCCTCGTCGCCGACACCATGATCCCGACCGAGCCGCCGGCCCGCACCATCGTGCGCCGCTTCGGCCACCTGTTCTCCGATCCGGTGGGCTACGCCGCGGGCTACTATTCCTACAAGTGGGCCGAGGTGCTCGAGGCCGACGCCTTCACCCGCTGGAAACAGGCGGGCGTGTTTTCCCGCGCGGTCGGGGCGGAGTTCGTCGAACACATCCTAAGCCGGGGCAACAGCGAGGACGCCGCCGTGCTCTTCCGCCGTTTCATGGGCCGCGACGCCGATCCGCGCGCGTTGTTGGAGCGGTGCGGCCTCGCCGGCTGAGTCGCTCCTCCTGCCCGCCACGGCCATGCCCGAAGCGAATCCCCAAGCTCCCGCCCGGCGGGTCTGGCGTCGCCGCCTCGTCGCGGTGGCTCTGGGGACGGTCGTCGTGCTGGCCCTCGCGGTGGCGACGCTCGACTGGTGGCTGCCGGCCGGGGCCGGACGGCTGGCGGGTATCCAAGCCGATGCGCGAGATACTCGCTGGGGCCGGAGCGTCGCGTGGAGCGGGGTGGAGTGGAGCTCGGGAGACGTGCGATTCACCGCCGACCGGCTGGAGCTCGAAGCGCCCACGCGTTTGTTGCTCAAGGGCGGGCGGGCCGATGCATCCGCGTCCGGTTGGGAGCTGGTCATCACCGAGGCCGCCGAGCCCGCCGCGGGCGCTACGCCGGCGGATGCCGCCGCATTTGGCTGGCCGGAGCTGATGGATGTGCTCGGCGCGACGGGCATGCACCTGCGCCGCTGGGCGGGAAATATCGCGCTCGATGGAGGCGTGGTGCGCGTGGCCGGCGAGGTGATCGAGGTGCGCTCGCTCAAACTGCGCGGCTCCGACCTCGGCGCAGTGATCGCTTGGCGAGGCGAGGAGGCGAGCGTCGAACTCGATCTGGTCGGCGGCCATGTCTGGCTGCGCATGCCCCGGCGGGACGTCGAACTGACGCTCCGGCTTGATGGTCGCTCGCGTGTGAACGGAGATTTTTTCTGGGCGGGCAACGCGGCGCGCGGTGAGGCGGAGTTCGCTGTCGGCGAGTGGTTGCCGGACACCTTGGGAATCAACGGCGCGGATTGGCGCGTGCCCGCCGAGCTTCTGGGCCTCGGCCGCGAATACGAGGCGCTTCGGGGCGGTTTCGCCATCGCGCGGGAGTCATCCGGCGTGGCGGTGAAGATCAACGCGCAGGCCGCGCCGCGCGCGGCGGGGTATCCGCCGGTCACCCTTGACGCGGAGGGCAAGGCGGGCCCGCTGGGAGTGCGTTTGCAGACCTTGAACATCGAGGCTCCGTGGTTGAAGGCGCGCCTCGGCTCGCCACTGGAGTGGCGGCAGGGAACGGGTTGGGCGGTCGAGCAGGACGCCACCTTTGATTGGGCGGCGGATTTGGCCGCAATGACCGGCGGAGAAATCAAAGGCCGCGCCTCCGGCGACGCGGTCTGGAGCGGCGGCACGGATGGCGAGGTGGTCTGGCGCGCCCGCTTGGAGAATGCGGAGTGGGAAAATTTCGCCGGGGTGGAGGGTAGCCTGGAGGGGCGGACGACCTCTGCGGAGACGCGCCTCGTCGCCGTGGAGGCCCGGGCGGACGGCGGCGAGCGCTTGAGCGCGACCGGTCGCTATTACCATGCCGAGCGGCGGATCGGCGAAGGCGTGTTTCGCGTCGAGGCCGCCGGCGCTACGCTGGAGCCTTGGTTGCCATCCGGCTGGCGGCTGGACCGCGCCGTGCTCGCGGGTGAGGTGGATGGCGAGTTGTCCGCTCTGTCCGTCCGCGCCCGAATCGAGGTCGAGCATGGGACGGCGAGGGCCGTGGCGGCGGGGAGCTGGGAGCGGGGCCGCTCCGAACTCAAGCTCACGACGGTCGACTTCGTGCGCGCGGATGGCGCACGCCTCGAACTCGTGCAACCGGGCGGCATCGCCTGGACGCCTGGCGCCCGCGTCGTCGATCTGGCGTGGCGGGGGGATGCGCGGATGGAGCTGCTCTGGCGCGAAGGCGCCGACGCGACCCTGCGTATGGAAAACGTGGATACGACCTGGCTTGACGCCTGGCGTTCCGGCCCCGCCCTGCCGCGGGTCTCCGTCCGGCGGCTCGCGCTGGGCGGGCGTGTTGACGGCGAGGGTTTTTTGGCCGGCGCCGGCGAGCTGGAGGTCGATTGGGCGGACACCGGCTGGTTGCGCGCGAAAGGCGAGGCGGGGCGCGAGGGTCTTAACCTGGCGCGGCTGGAGCTCGGGCGCGGCACGCAGGTCATGGGTGAGGGCGCGGGCGTGGTTCCCTGGCGACTGCGCATCGCGGAGGGCAACGAGGTGGTGGCGGTCGAGAAAGGCGAGTGGTCCTTGCGCCTCGTCTCGCGTCCGGAGGCCGAGCTTTGGCGCGATCTGGCCCGTCGCTTTGGCATGGAGTTGGAGCGTCCGAGCCTTGAGCTTCAGGTGGCCGGTCCGGCGCTCGCTCCCGAAGGCCGCGTGGCGCTCGACGTGGCGAGGGCCGGGCTACGCGGCGAGGGGCTGCCGGACGGCGGGCTGGAGCTGTCGGAGTTGCAGGCCAAGGCCGAGGTATCGCCCTCCGCGATTCGTGTGTCTCGGCTGTCCGCCAAAGTGGACGGCCAGCGCTTGGACGCGGAAGGTCGCTTGGTCTTGGCGAGCGGCGACTGGGCGCGCTTGCGCGAGCGTCCCTTTGTCTGGCTGCGCGATCATGCGGAGGCGCGTTTCAGTCTGCCCGAGGCACCGGTGGCGGCCTTGTCTCGATATGTGCCCGCCCTGCTCGCGCCGATGGGCACGATGGCGGCGGAGCTCCGCCTGAGCCCCGGAGCCAATCTGGACGGCAGCCTGCGTCTTACCAACGGGGCGACGAGGCCGCTGGGCAGCTTCGGCGTGCTGCAAGGCATCGACGTGGAGCTGGCGCTTGCGGGGCGTGAGGTGGAAATCGCCCGCATGCGGGCGACGGCGGGCGGGCAGCCTTTTGAGATCACGGGCAAGGCCATGCGCCGCCCCGGCGAAATGCCCGCCCTGGATCTGCGGGTGAAGGCGTCGCGGTTTCCCTTGGTGCGGCGTCCGGGGCTGGTGTTGCGCGCAGACCTCGATCTGGCGGTCAAAACCGCGGCGGAACGCACCAGGCTGAGCGGCGAAGTTCGCCTCGTGGACAGCCTGTTCCTCGCCGATATCCGCCCGATGATCTCGGGCGGGGGCAAGGGAGGCGGCGCATCCTCGCAGGCGGCGCGTCCGCCGTATTTTTCCGTGGATACGCCGCCGCTGGCGGATTGGGAGCTGGCCCTGCGGGTGCAGGGCGAACGCTTCCTGCGCCTGCGCACGCCCGTTTTTGCCGGCGAGGCGTCGGCCCGGTTTGATTTGGGCGGCACACTGCGCGAGCCCCGCGCCATCGGCGAAGCCTGGGTGGAGCGGGGGACGATCTTGTTTCCCTTCGCGAATTTCACCGTCCAGTCGGGCGCGGTGCGTTTGCCGGCATCTGATCCTTACACACCGCTGCTCGAAATTCGCGCGGCCGGCCGCAGGCTGGGTTACGACTTGAAACTGGAGCTGGGCGGCACGGCCGACTCGCCGCAGATGCAGTTGTTCTCCAGTCCGCCGCTGGAGACCGAGCGTCTGCTCCTGATGATCACGGCGGGCACGTCGCCAAACGAAGGGCAGGGGGCCGCCTCCTCGTCGCAGCGACTCGCGGCGGTCGGCGCCTACATGAGCAGGGATTTGTTGCGCACCTTCGGCGTGGCCGGTTCCGACGAGGAGCGCTTGACCCTGAGCTCGGGCGAACGCGTGTCGCGCCAGGGTCGGGAGACCTACGGTTTTGAATTCAAGTTGAACGACAAGTGGTCGTTGGCCGGGGAATACGATGAATTCGACGC
>JALOTV010000376.1 GCA_025457685.1 Opitutaceae bacterium | reverse complement strand
AAAAAAACCGACTCGGTGAAGAGTCGGTTTTGGCGCTCCACGAAAAGTGAAGCGTTAGAATGCGGAGTCGTCGATTAGACGACGGCGACGCGGCGGCGAGCCTTGTCGAAAGTGACCACGCCGTCCTTGAGGGCGAAGAGGGTCCAATCGCGACCGGTGCCTACGTTGTCGCCGGCGTGGAGCTTGGAGCCGCACTGGCGAACGATGATGTTGCCGGCGACGCACTTTTGGCCGCCGAACAGCTTGACGCCGCGACGCTTGCTGTGGGATTCGCGTCCGTTTTGGGTTGAGCCTGCACCTTTTTTATGGGCCATGACTGAAGTCTCCTGTGTGGGTTATTGGTTAAAGGGGAGCGTGAATCAGGCCGAGATGGTCTCGATCTTGATCACGGAGAGTTCTTGGCGGTGACCGCGCTTGCGCTGGTAGCCCTTGCGCTTGCGCTTCTTGAACACGATGACCTTGTCGCCGCGTTTGTTCTCGAGGATCTTAGCGGTCACCTTGGCACCGGCGAGGGTGGGGGTGCCGACCTTGAAGGACGCGCCTTCTCCGGAGGAGAGCACTTCGGTGATCTCAACGATGGAGCCGGCCTCGGTGTTCGGGTAGCGGTTGACGAAAAGGACGTCGCCTTCGGTGACGGCGAACTGCTGACCTTGGGTTTTGATGGTCGCTTTCATGGAAATAAAGGTGAGACGACAGAGTTTAGGCGGATGACGTGCAAGGAGATTTTGGGGAAAATTGCGAAGGGGTGGAAAAGCGAGGGGGATGCGGCGTGGAGAGGGCCAGTTTACGCTTGGCGGACCGGAAGCAGGGGAAAACTGTGCGGGCATGACATTTTTGGCGTGCAAGGCAGGGTGTGTCGGTCGCGGGTTTCTGGCGTTCGGGGCGTCGATGCTTTTGGCCGCTCCTCTGCAGGCCCGAATCGGCGACACGCCCGAGCAGATGGCCGCGCGCATGTTGCAGCCCGATCTGGGGAAGTTGTTTTCCTGGCCGCGAAACATGACCGAGCAGGCGCAGGAGCGGGCGCAGCGCGAAAATCCGCTCTATCCGTTTCGCCACCTCCTGCCGACCGAGGACGACGATTGGCGGGAGCAGATGTTTTGGAAGAGCGCCCTGCGTAAACAGCTGAGCAACGACGACGGCTGGCGGGTGCATGTGTATTACCTTAAAGGCCGCTCGGTGGTGGAACTCTATCGACGCGTGGGGCAAAGTCTTAACGAGTTTGAGATCAACGCGATCCTGGCGCGCATGCGCGGCGGACAGACCTGGCGCAAAGTGGAGGAGAAGGCGCTCAAGCCTACCGACTCGGTGCTGGGCTTTGGTTATGAACTGGGCGAAGGCGAAGCCGCGACGCTGCGGGCGCGCAAGCAGGGCGACTGGCTGATTATTTTTCACCGCCGCTTCGACGAGTTCTTGCTGGAGCGGAAGGCGCGTTGGGAAGCGAGCGAGGCGATCAGGAAAGAGGAGTTGCGGGCCACGCAGGCGGAGACGGCACCTGTCAGCGTGGACGGGTTCTGAACTCGGACGGCTATTCCACCACGATAATCCAGTGGTAGGCGGCGAACGCCAGAAAGGGGCTGGCCCCTAGCAGCACGATGCCGGTCGTGCGCAGATCATAAACGAGGCGTATCACCGGCAGCCAAAGCATCCACCACAGGAGCGCGGCGGGCGAGGCGGCGGTTTGCAGGAGGCTCCAGAGCGCGAGGCCGGCGGCATGCGCCACCGGCAGGCCGGCCAGTTGGTAGCGCGAGTAGGACAGCACCGGGCGCGGGCGGGGGCGCTCAGAGGCGCTCGGCGATGGTGACGGCCTTGAAGAGGGCGGAGGCCTTGTTGACCGTCTCCTGAAATTCGCTCTCGGGCACGCTGTCGGCGACGACGCCGGCACCGGCCTGGATGTGGATCATGCCGTCCTTGATGAGGGAGGTGCGGAGCATGATGCAGGTGTCGCTGTTGCCGTCGTAGCCGAAGTAGCCGAGGGCGCCGGCGTAGAAGCCGCGCTGCACAGGCTCGGTCTGGGCGATGATCTGCATGGCGCGTATCTTGGGCGCGCCGCTGACGGTGCCGGCGGGGAAAGTGGCGCGCATGAGGTCGAAGGCGGTCTTGTCGGGCGCGATCTTACCCTCCACCTGCGACACGATGTGCATGACGTGCGAGTAGCGCTCGATGACAAAGCTCTCGGGCACGGTGACGGAGCCGTATTGGCAGACGCGGCCGATGTCGTTGCGCGCCAAGTCCACGAGCATGAGGTGTTCGGCGCGCTCCTTCTGGTCGGCGAGCAGATCTTTCTCGAGGGCGAGGTCGTCGGCGTGGGTGACGCCGCGTTTGCGGGTGCCGGCGATGGGGCGGATCTCGACCAGGCCGTCGGTGAGGCGCACGTGGACCTCGGGCGAGGCGCCGACGATGGCGAAGTCGCCGGTGTCCAGGATGAACATGTAGGGCGACGGATTGACGGTGCGCAGGGCGCGGTAGAGATCGAGCGGGGAGCGGTCGAAGGGTTTGGAGAAACGCTGCGAAGGCACGAACTGGATGATGTCGCCCGAGCGCACGAATTCCTGGCCGGCGACGACGGCGGCCTCGAAGGCGGACTGGGTGAAGTTGCCGCGCGGGGCGGCGACAAAGCCGGGGTCGAGCAGCGGGGCGGGCGCGAGCGTGCTGGGTTGGGCGAGCAGGGCGTGCAGGGCCTGGAGCTCGACCACGGCGCGGGCGTAGGCGGCCTCGGGGGCCTCGCCGGGGGCGAGGTGGGCGTTGACGCAGAGGCGGAGGGTTTGTTTCGCGCGATCAAAGATCAGCAGCGAGTCCGACAGCATGAAGTAGAGCAGGGGCGTGCCGAGCTCGTCGGTC
>JALOTV010000375.1 GCA_025457685.1 Opitutaceae bacterium | reverse complement strand
CGTTGAAATCGATGCCTCCGGACACGAACGCCTAAAGTATCTTTCAGCCTGTGAAAAAACGCGTTCTTGGCCTGCTCGCCCTCGCCTTCGTCCTGGGACTTGCCGCCGTTTGGTTCTGGCCGGCGTCCCAAGCCCCGGCCGACTCCACGCCGCAGGTTCTCCTCTCGTCGGATCTCACGCCGGCACTCTCCGAACCGGCCTCCCTCGGTGTGACCTCGGCCGAGGAGGATAGCGTGGACTCCTCCGTGTCCGCCCTACCCCGGCCTTCGGCCGCCTGGGCTTCACGTGTTCCCGAGCTCGAGGATTACGTGGCGCGCCTGGATCCCGGCGTGCGTCGCGACTTTCTCCGTTGGCGCGAGCGTCATCCCGAAATCGATCTCACCGACGTGCAGTCCTTCGATACGGCGCAGCTGCGACAGCGCGCCACCTACGGTCTCGTATTGAACGAATCTTCCGCCGCCGCCTTCACCGTCTGGCTGCAGGCCGCCGAGTCGCTAAAAACCGCGCTGGTGGCTGCCCGGGCCGAACTGGTGGCCCTGCCCGTCTCTGGCAAGATCGCCGGACCGCGGGGGCATCGGTCTTATCAGCTCGTCGGCTTCGAGGGCCCGGAACCGCTTTACACCCTGACCAGCAACGTCGCCGCCTCCATCACCACGGGAGCAAACCTCGTGCGCTCCAATCCCGCCTACGACCCCTCGCTGATCGCCCCCGCCGATGGCTCCGACGTTTACGTCAATGTGCACGACCACGGCACGATCTACGAACACCCCGAGTTTCAGCTCCCGAACAACGGCGGTTCCCGCATTCTCCACACCGACATCAACAACTCCGGCGACCGCGACCACATGACCCACACCGCCGGGACGATCGGCGCTTGGGGCTACAACCCCACGCTCACCGGCATGGCGCCGCGGGTTTGGATACGCGCCCATGTGCAGCAATTTGAGTCCGACATTACCGACCAAGGCATGATGTGGCCGGGTCAGCGTCATAGCGTGGTCAACCCTCGCACCGGCCTGCCTCAACTCAAGTCCGTCATCGGCAGCACTTCGCTCGGCAGCACCGACAACTCGACGTTGCGCGGCGTTTACACCACCAGCGCGCAGGGCTTTGACTCCACCCTGTGGGATTTCCCCTTTTACCTCCACGTTTACTCCTCCTACAACGATGGCCAGAGAGGCTTCGCCACCCTCGGCAGACACCAACCCGTTGCGAAAAACGTCCTGACCATCGGTTCGGTCGGCGCCGTCTCCCGTGATGCCGAGGGCAATTACCTGAGCGGCGGCAACATCTCCAACTTCAGCTCGCGCGGCCCCACCTACGACGGTCGCATCAAGCCGGACCTTGTCGCCAACGGCGAAAACCTCACTTCGCCGACCGGCCTGAACGGTTTCTCCACCTACTCCGGCACGTCCATGGCCGCGCCGAACGCCTCGGGCTCCGCCGCGCTGCTCATCGACTACATCCACAAGAAAACCGGAGGACATTACTACCGCGCCTCGACGATCAAGGCCCTCCTCATCCACACCGCCACCGACCGCGGAAACACCGGCCCGGACTACCGCTTCGGCTGGGGAGTCGTGAACGTCAAGGCCGCCGCCGACGTCGTCAAAACGCATGTCGAAAATCCCGCCCACCGTCGCATCACGGAGGCCTTGCTCGCCAACAATCAAATCTGGACGGGCACCTTCACCAGCGACGGCATCACGCCGGTGCGACTCACCCTCGCATGGCTCGACCCCGCCGGCGCAGCCCAGTTTTCGTTCAACACCGACCGCACGCCGCGCCTCGTGAACAACCTGAACATCCGGCTCAGGCAGGTCGCCACTGACACCGTCCACCGCCCCTGGGTCATGCCCTTTGTCACCGGCGGCTTTCAAGACGCGAACTACGACACCCCCGCGACCACCGGCGACAACACCACCGACAACACCGAACAAATCATCCTCCACACGCCCGCCGCCGGCACCTACACCGTCGAGATCACCCACACGGGCGCTTTGCATGCCGACCGGGCCCAGGCGTTCTCGCTCATCACCAGCGGCCTGCAATCCGCCTCTCCCTTCGCTCCCGCCATCCAACAGGTGCTGACTCCGGTAGGCGTGGGATCTTCCTCGTTCGTATTCGAACTCGCCGGCACCGACCTCGTCCTCGGCACCGAGGCCCTGCTCCGCCGGGCGGGTTATCCCGATCAACCCGGCTTCGGCTTCACGCCCCTGGGCAGCCGTTTCACCTGCCGCTTCGACCTCGGCTCCCTGGCCTCCGGCCTGTGGGATGTGGTCATACGTCCGCCCGGCGGGCAGGAAATCGTCGCCCCCGGCGCGTTCTTGATGCCCACCGCCACCGTGTCCGGGCTCATCGGATTTTGGCGGCTCAACGAATCGAGCGGCCAGGGCGGCGAAGACCTCTCCGGCTTTTCGCGGACCCTCACCCTCAGTTTCACCAACACCTCCTGGACTCCCACGGGGGGTCGCTTCGGCGGCGCGCTCGCCTTCGACGGCTCCGCCACCGCCGCGCGCGCCAACTTTCAACACCCCGCGCTCACCGCCTTCACCGTCAGCGCCTGGGTCCGCCCCAGCGCCGTCAACCAGCAGTTCCCCCGCATCTTCAGCCTCCAGGGCGGCTCCCTCACAAGCAACGCCACCGCCCCGGTCTTCTACATCAACGGCACCCTGCGCGACACGGTCACTGGCGGGTCCCACAACCGCAACGGCAACACCCCCGTAGTCAACGCCACCACCATGCTTGACGTATCCCTCCTCGGCAACCGCATCGACAACCAGCGTCCGCTCACCGGTTCCCTCGACCAGGTCCGCATCTACAACCGCGTGCTCACCGCCGCCGAGATCCAGGCCCTCTACCTCGACGACACCAGTCCCGTCGCCCCCGCCGGTCTCACCGCCACCACCGACGGCTCCGCCATCAATATCTCTTGGACGCCCCTCGTAGCGACCACCGCCGCCGTCACCTACCAGGTCTCGCGCGGTTCCTCCGCCTCCGGTCCCTTCACCCCGCTCGCCTCCGGCCTGATCGCCTCCGCCTACGCCGATGCCACCGCCGCTCCCGGGGTAACCTACTTCTACGCCGTCACCGCTTCTTGGGCCGGCGAGACCGGGCCCGCCGCCGTATCCCCCGCTGTGACCCTGCTCAGCGCCCGCCACACGTGGCTGCAAACCCACTTCGCCACCACCACCCCCTCCGGCTCCGCCGCCTGGGACGCCGACCCCGACGGC